>CAZGYL010000933.1:0-1945 GCA_964529985.1 uncultured Planctomycetia bacterium
TGCGGTCTATCTGCTCCAGTACCTCTTTGCAGGAGGACCGCCGCCTAAGGTCTGACCTATCTTCCGGCGTGAAAGTTGGCAATCGCTTCCGAGGTTCTCAGGTAGCGATCGTAGATCCTCAGCCTGGCCAGTCGCCCTTTAAGCGAAGGTGCAAGGCGCAGATCACCCGAACCTGTAACCCTGCCCAGCCTGGGGCTGAAACGCCCCCAGCCGTAGATCGAGTGCGCGCCTCCATCGCAGAGAACGCCGTCCACAACAAAGGTGATGATCTTAGGCCCGCCGTCCACGATAATCGCAACGTGATGCCAGACGCCCGGCTCAAACAAATCGCGGTCGCTTGCCCACAAGCCCGTGCTTTCACCGTCGGACATGACGATCCGTATGGTCCCGTGCTCAGTCGCCTTAATCTCAAAGCCCCGGCCCGTTTCGTCGCCTCCGGCGAGAATCGTCTGGCCCGCCTCAAGCGTATCGAACCGGATCCAGAAATCGACAGAAAAGCCGCCGCCTTCAGCCAAGCTGGGCAGGGAAGGCATGGGCGTGGATCCGCGTGCGATATCCTCCGGCCCGAGATCAAGGATCAATCCGCGCCGGCACACGGTTCTGACCGAGCCCTGGGTCCAGAGCCCCTTCAGCAAAGTGGGATCGATCGGGTGAACGCGGGCCACTGTTTTCTGAGTTTCGGTTATCCACCAGCGGCCGTCCTGTTCGATCAGATCGGGGTAGCTCATGCCGCCGCCCGGTCCCGGCATTCCTGTTTTCGGATCGAAAGGAGAGTTTTTCGGGTCAGGGTCGTAGAGCACGATTTCCGGCTGGGACCAGTAGATGAATCCGTTCCGCTCAACGCCGCCGCTCAGCCACGCCGGGTTTCGACCGCGGAAGGCGTTCTTATGGGCACCGTGATTGTGGAACCAGAAAAGGTACCGTCCGGATCGGGTGCGCCACACGCGGGGGCATGCTCGTGAATTCTTGAAGCGCCGCCCTCCCGGAGTATAGGTCGCATACACGGGCATGCACCAAGTGTGCCCGCCGTCACGGCTGTATGCGTGACAGGGGTGGTCGCCTGCAGTGCGATACATGCAGTAAATCGATCCGTCACTCAGTGCGACAATGTTGTGTTCAGCCTGGATTTCGCCGTAGGCGGGGTTCTTAAGTCCAACGTCTCCGTCAGGAAGGAGCTGCCACTTGATCTTGGTAACATCTCGCTCAAAAAGGATATTATCCGAGCGGAAGAACCAACCCTCCGAGCCTCCGATCACGTACTTCCGGCACTTGGTGAACGCGAACATCATGCTCTTTCGGAAGGTGATCGGTTTTCCGATTCCCCAAAACATCTGCACCTTTCCCCCGAAGGTGTTTTCTCTGTCCACAGCCGTAATTCGCATAGGCAGCCTGTAGCGTTTGCGCGACCATGTGCGGCCGTTGTCATCGGAATAGCGGAAAACGTACCAGCCGACGCAGTCGCTTCGCCCGGGACAGCGGAACCGATCGCCGTTGTAGTTGTAGAACACGTATACCCGACCGCTGGGAGTTACGAACGGCAGCGAGTAGACTGCAGGAGGCCCATCCTTGGGTTCAAGCGCTACCGGCTTCGACCAGCTTCGGCCGCGATCCTTGCTTATCGTTGCTATTACGTGCGAATCGGACGAACCCTCTTTTCCTTCCGCTGTCGTAAGTAGACAGAGCCAGTTGCCGTCTTTGGTTATCACCACGTAAGGCTGGTCGCAGTAGCCTTCGTCCGGAATCACATATCCGGTGCGAATGTTTCGCATGTCGAGCCGGGGTGCACCTAACGCGCAGCAACCCATAAGGACGAAGAAACCCGGATTGAGGTTTTTTGCCATGTTCAAGCCTCTTTCGCTTCGGATCTTTTGAGCGCTCGGCTGCGAAACGCTCGGAACCGAATCCTATCCGGTTTCCGGCGACCCGTTTCAAGATACTTTTTCTT
>CAZGYL010000934.1:0-1943 GCA_964529985.1 uncultured Planctomycetia bacterium
CGATGCCAGCGGCCAGCTTCGTGACATGTTCCAGAACCACCTTCTTATGGTCACTTCCCTTGTGGCCATGGAACCGCCCGGGACATTCGAAGCGGACAGCGTGCGCAACGAAGTGGTAAAGCTTTTGCAGGCGATCCGCCCGTTTCCGCGCGAAGAGCTCGGCAGCTGGGTTGTGCGCGGCCAATACACCTCGGGCACAATCGGCGGGCGGCCTGTGAGGGGCTACCGTAAGGAGCCCGGGGTGCGGCCTGACTCTACGACCGAGACATTTGTCGCCGCGAAATTGCTGATAGACAACTGGCGCTGGAATGGAACGCCGTTTTACCTGCGCACCGGGAAGCGGCTCCCGCGAAAGCTCAGCGAGGTGGTTATTCGATTCAAGCCTGTCCCCCACTCGATCTTCAAGCCGCTTCTTCCCGGGGATCTCAATCCCAACCAGCTCGTTCTGACCATTCAGCCGGACGAAGGCGTCTCTCTGACTCTTCAAGCCAAACAGCCGGGGGCCAAATTATGTGTGGGCGATTTGACTCTGCACTTCAACTATGCCGAGGCTTTCGGAGGAGAAGTCCCGGACGCCTATGAAAGGCTGCTTCTGGATGCTCTTGTAGGAGACCAAACGCTTTTTATAAGAAACGATGCCATTGAGGTGGCTTGGGCCCTGGTGACTCCCTGCCTCGAAGCATGGGAAAGGGATGAGCCGAGTGCCGGAGCACTTCACACCTATCCTGCGGGCAGTTGGGGACCGGAGGCCGCGGATGAACTCATCAGGAAGGACGGGAGAACTTGGCGTACCAGCGGAGTTTGATCATGCAGCAGGAAGGTTCCTTCGGCAAAGCGGGTTCAGCTGCACGTTATGTGTGCAAATTCTGCTCCTATGTCTATGATCCGGCGCGCGGGCACCCTGCAGGAGGCGTTCCTCGAGGGACGCCCTTTGAAGAACTCCCAGATGACTGGGTGTGCCCGGTGTGCGGTGCTTCAAAAGAAGATTTCCGTCCTCTGGATTGAAATGCGCGGCAAGAAACGCCTTGCGCTGAACGATAAAGAGCTTCAAGAGCTCTTTGAGGCTCTCGTGCGCAAGTACCACAAGCGGGAATACGTAGGCTCGGATCCGCTGATCTTTTTGTACGAATACCAGGATCCCTTGGACCGGGAGATAGTCGGCCTTGTGGTCTCCTCTCTTTCATACGGCCGTGTGGAACAGATAAAGCGCAGCTGTCGCCGGGTTTTGAGTTTTCTGGGTTCTTCTCCCCGCAACTTCCTTCTCACAGCCTCGCCGGCCCGAATTGCATCGGGCCTTCACACCTTCCGCCACCGATTCTCAACCGGAGCTGAGGTCGCACAGCTGCTTTCGGGCGTGCGCAGGGTCCTGAAGAAGTACGGTTCACTTAACAACCTTTTTCTCAAGGGCTGGAGTCCCAGGCATACCACGGTTTTTGAGGCTTCCTGTGCATTTGTACGGGCACTGCTCGACGGGCGGGCTTCGTCCCTGCTTCCCGATCCCGAACGCCGCAGTGCTTGCAAACGACTTAACATGTTCTTGCGCTGGCAGATACGTTGCGATCAAGTGGATCCCGGAGGCTGGGAAGGCGTACCGCCTCGAGCGCTTATAGTGCCTTTAGATACGCATCTTTTCTCCCTGGCCCGGTTGTTGGGTCTTACTTCGAGAAAGACGGCCGGCCTCAAAGCAGCTCTTGAGGTGACCGAACGTCTCAGGCGCCTTTGCCCGGAAGATCCGGTCAAATACGACTTTGCTTTGACACGTCCGGGCATCCACGAGCACATTCGCGGTGCGGCCTTGCATAGGACACTTCATGGACTTGTCAAAGGCCGCAGGGAGCTTTGATCCGAACATGGAAAAAGGTGACCTTGCACACCGCATGGTTTGCCGTAACTATAGAGAACCGCCCGGGAGGCGCTTTTGAAAGGGAAGGAGTGCGGACCGG
>CAZGYL010000935.1:0-1942 GCA_964529985.1 uncultured Planctomycetia bacterium
GAAAGAATCCAGCGCAAGCGCCGCAGGATCTCCGCGACCCGATTCTCCCTACCTCCGACGGAAAACTCTGCAACAAGTAACGAAACGCCTGTGAGAGCAGAAGAGAGCAGGGCCCAAGCCACAAGCGAACCCCAACCCAAGGCTTCACCGACCCTGCCTCTCAAAGCAAGGCAAAGAAGCAGTGAAAACGCGGCTGCGGCGATCGGAAGGAGCAAGTCCCGAGCGAGTTCTCTTCCCCCCTCAGCCCGAAGCGTCCGCCGCCAGGCGTAAAGCGCTGCAGGCAGACCCCAAAGTGAAGCAAGAAGAAACGCATATGCAGCACCGGGAACGCCGAGGAACGGTATCAGAACGGCATTCGCCAAAAGCCCGCTTAATGAAATCAGCGCCGCAAGGCGTGCAACAGCCCGCCCTTCACCGCGCCCGCGCAGCAACGCTTCTGTAGGCTGAAGAGATGCTCTGAGAAAACATGCAACAGCCAAGACCTGCGCCGGAACGCTGCAGCGAACCGCGAACTCCTCAGAGATCCACAGCCTGAGGAAATCCGGCAGAAGAACCACAGCAGGCACAAAAAAAACCGCTCCTAAAGAAAGAAACGCCCACGTCGCCAGGCCGTAAATCCGCCTGCAGGCCTCTAATTCGCTCAAGGAGCTGAAGCGGGGAAACAACACTACACTGAGGTTGCGCAGAAACTCAAGACAACGCCAAAGAATCTGATACGGCACAGTGAAAAGAGCTACTCCCGCAGGCCCTACAAAAGCGGCCAAGAGCAGGCGGTCGGCCTGACGGGAAACGGACTGAAAAACCCGCGCAAAGGCTACGCAAGAGCCGAATCGCCAGACTTCCTCAAGCCCTTGCCGGGTTACAGCCGGCCAGAGGCGGATTCCGGGAAGGAGTTTCCGCGCAACCAAAATCTGCAGAACTTCCACCAAGAACCACGTACCTGCCAAGAAAGCCAAAAGCTCGCAAATCCCGAACCCCAGAAAAGCAAGCAGAGCCAGGCCGATTCCCTGGACCAAGCTGTGAGGAAGATAAAGCCAAGTTCGGATATCAAACCTCTGCAAAGCCGCGGGAACCATGCTGAAGGCGACACCGGCGACCTGCAGGAAAACGATAACAGCCCCCACACGAAGCGCATTCACGGTAATCTGCCTACCGGCTTCAGGCTGATTCAGAAAGCCTGCGACATAAGGGGCGCTGAAAAAAAGCGCGGCCCAACCAAATGCACCCGCTGCAATACTCAGGCCGACTGTTGTACGCAAGACGCGTTCTACGGCTCTTGTATCTCCTCTCCCTGCATGGTACGCGAGGAAACGTATGGTTACTTCCCCGACACCCAACTCAACCAGCATGAAAAGCGAGCACACCGCCAGGACAAAAGCCAGCGTCCCGAACCCTTCTACTCCGAGCCTGGCGACAAGTATAGGCGTGGTGATCAGGCTGACAATAACGGTGGAACCGTACAAAAGTACCGTCCATGTCGCATTTGTCGCCAGTGATTTCGGTGTGCAAGGGCCGATTGACATCTTCCAAGGGCTCTCAGAACGCCTGCGGCCTCAGGCAGGCCCGAGGCGGCTTATCGGACAATAGACTACTTCTTGAAATCGACACCCGGGAGCCGGACCTTGATAAGTTTTACAGAGGGAGACGGGCTGAGTTTTTCCCTTTATCTTTCTTCAGCCGCTACGCTGGAGAGCAGCTCAAGAACGGCTTCCATAGGAAGGCCCACAATGTTACTGTAAGACCCTTCGTAGGAGGCGACAAATCGTCCGGCCTGCCCTTGAATGCCGTAGCCGCCTGCTTTGTCTTCACCCTCGCCGCTTGCAACGTAGCGCTCGATCTCCTCAGGGCGCAGAGTTCGGAAAGTAACCTTTGAGGACACGAGGCGCACCGCCTCCAAGCGGGGGACTTCCCGGTGCAGCACCACCGCGGTCACGATACGGTG
>CAZGYL010000936.1:0-1940 GCA_964529985.1 uncultured Planctomycetia bacterium
CCCAGTCCATGGTGGAAAACCTGCTTTCGCTTGCCAAACTCGACTCCGGCCAGACCCCGACTCGGCTGAAAGAGGTGTCCCTGACCGAGCTTCTTGAGCATGCCTGGCATCCTTTCAAGGAGCGCGCAAAGGAACGGGGAGTCAGGGTTTCCTGGGAGGTCGAACCTGACCTTGTGCTTAAGACCGACAAAGAAAAATTGGCCTGCGTTCTAGGCAACCTGTTTGACAACGCTGTCAGTTACGCTGACGAAGGAGGGACGATAAGCATAAGAGCTTCCAAAGAAGGGGAGAACGGCATTAGAGTGACCGTTTCGAATACGGGAAGCAAGCTTTCACCTGAGGAAGCCGAGAAGGTCTTTGACCGTTTTTGGCGGGGCTCGTCTGCAAGGGAAGCCACCGGTTTGCACTGCGGTTTGGGACTTTCGCTCTCAAAGAAGCTTATTGAGCTTATAGGCGGTCGGATAACGGCCCGATCGGAGAAAGGGATCTTTTCCGTGACCCTCACATTCAACCACGATTGAAATCACCTGCCGCGCGGGGTCGGTCCGGATTGCTCGATTCAGCTTCCACCGAAGACGCCTATTTCCGAAAGTCCGATGTTGGGGGACTTAGGCTTTACAGATGTAACCGTGAATTTAAGCCAAGTTATGGTTTTCCGGGGGAAAGAAATTTCAAGCCCCTTTTCCGCTCTGTCAGGCAGAACCTTGCGGACTTCGATCTTCGACCCGTCGCTGAAAGTGATTATGCCGCCCGTCACCTGATCAAGTGTATTGGGCCTGTCTACAAGCACAATACGTGTTATCTGCTGGGGCTTATCCCAGCTCAGGCGGATCCAAGCTCCGGCCCCTTCACCTTTACTTGCCCACTCCCGGCTCGTGTCATCGGGATAGCCGCCCGGCACTCCGTCCACTGCTCCCCGGGCGCGGTAACCTTTGTACAGGGAGCTCACTTCCACATGCGCCTTCAACGCAATGTTTGAAGGATCTTTCAACTGCACCCCGGGCGGCTGAGGCGGCTTTTCTCCTCCAAGAAGCAGTCTTACCTCATGGAGACAGAGGCCGTACCTTCCGCCCGGCGGATTGAACTTGAGCACAACACCGTTCCAGCCGGGCGAGAAATTGGCCGAATAACAGAGCCAAAGCTTCTTGCCGTCTTTGCTTATGAACTTCGAAGGGAAGTTCAAAAAGTAACCCTGCTCTCCGAAGTGGCGCATATATACTACAAGCCGCCATGGACCTGTGAGATCGTCGGCTTCAAGGATATAGGAGTTCATCTTCCCGCAGGTGGGCCACCCGTCGGTGACGCACATCAGATACTTCTTAAGGGGCGCGTTATAAGTGACGGTGACGCAGCCCATGTTGTTGTTCCATTCAAGAAGCGGCTTTATTTCGCCGAAATTCCGCGTCCACCGTGGCTTGCCCGTTCGGTCCCGTCCGGCGAAGAACTCATAACTTCGAATATCATTTATCGTACGTATGCTCGGCTTCACCCGCGCCAGATAAACTTGGTCGGCTGTGATCCAACTCAAGTTGGCATAGCGTGGTTTGGGATCATTCTCTTCGGCTCCCATGCCGACTAGATACGCTTTTCCGTCCGGGGAGTGCTCCATGTTCTTACCGAAGTCAACGAAATGAGGGGCTCCCATCTTAACCGGCCCGCAGAATTTTTTCGGTTCGGGAAAAAGCGGCTTGGAGGGTGAAAGGGGCGAGGGCGTCCAGGTCTTTCCGTAGTCTTTCGAGATGCGGAAACCGGGCATGGGGCCCAACACAGGCCAATTCCAAATGCGACCTGCGTGCCGGACCCTGCCTGCAGGAGCCAAGCAATAGGTCCCGTAATACCAAACGCCTTCATAAACAAGACTCCCGCAGGGATATCGTCCTCCGTAGGGCTTTGGGCTTGCGCGTTGAGGAGGTGAAGTGTTTTTGATTATGAGCTTCACG
>CAZGYL010000937.1:0-1938 GCA_964529985.1 uncultured Planctomycetia bacterium
AGGGAGGAGAAGTTCTCTACCGATTGCTTTCCCAGAGCGGCTGGCAGCCCGTTGAGAACGTCAGTCGCACGCCGGACCGCTCCACCGTTCCCGTGATCGCCGGCCCTGCTGTTGTTGTCTGGCAGGAAGAGGGAGGAGATCAACCCGCAGCGATCACCTGGAGCATGCGCGATGAGAACTCGAGCTCTTGGAGCACGCCGCAAGTGGTCGACGGTGCACTGGGTACCGTTGCAAACCCGCATGCGGTTCTATGGCAAACCCCGTTCAGCGATACACCGTTTCTGGGGGTTCTCTGGACCGAAGGGGAAGCGCCCGCCGGAAGTGCAACCTTCTTTGAGGTAAAGTTCAAAGTGGTATCCATCACAAGCCCGTAGTGCACCGAGCCCGGTTGAATCCCGGGTACAGGCCGCCGGTTCCGAGGAAATCGATTCGGTTTTTCTTCTCACTTCGAGCATGTCCCCGCCCGGTGTAAGACCTCCCGTGCCGCATGTGAAAAGCTACTCGATCCGCCGATTTGCATGGCCGCGGCGGACTTCGCCACGCAGACTGCCTGAGAATCCGTGTTAGTGCCCGGTCGGGGCGTCAAGGTTCGTCCGCGGGTGGCCGATCCGCTGGGAGGTGGAGGTTTTCCGCATCGCCGAAGGTCGCTTTCAACTTCTTCTGCCATCTTTCGAATGGGCAGTCCCTCTATTCGGGCCAGGAGGAGAACCTGCGTGCGTTTCTCCGCGGCCAAACCGTGTACTGAAAAAAACATAAAAGGCATGCAACTTATGCCGTTATGCCTTTCATGCTGCCACAAGTGGCTACTGAAACGAAAGAGGCGGGAAACACCTGGTGCGGACTTTGCCTCCCACCCGGGGTGCCCTCCCCCTCACGGGCGGAGATAGGCGTGAGTGAGTGAGTGGGGGGGAAGGAAGAGGGTGAAACGGCCGTTTTTCCCCACCGTTCGGTTGAAATCGCGCCTCTTGATGGCATTTGGGTTGAGAAGGGAATTGAAAGATGCCGGAGAAGGCGCATACAGAAGTGATATTTTCGCGGTTCGTAACCCTTTCCTCTGCTCTTTCATGGCGAAGACGACCTCTGTCTCTGAGGAACGGTAGTTGAGGACAGTAAATACGATACCTTTTTTCTCGAGATCCCACGCCGCTTGCGCGGTTATACCCTGGGCGGGCCCTGAGACAGAAATCCGAAGCGGCCAGGCCGCGGGCGAACGCGATAGAAGTTCGAATACTCGGCCCGTGGCCGACAGGTAGACGTCCTCCTTCGCGCACTCGATTACGTTCTGGCCCCATGTGTTGGCGAGATTGTTGAAATTGGCGAAGAGGAAATCGCCTCCCAGGCGCTGAAAGAGAAGAAGCTGTCGGGCCGCGTTCATCGCGTAACGCCACCTTATCTGCCGATTCTGAAGAGTGAGGGCGGAAGAATCGGGCTGCCGGTTGAGGGCATCGGGAACGACGGGGACGTCCTGCCACGGTGCAAGCCACTCGGTGTTGCAAAGTTGAATGCGCCGGCCCGTTCTACGGTTGTATTGGCCAATGAGCTTCAGCTCTCCGGTGAGATAGGATTCGTCAAGCGCGCGATCGGTTACCAGATCGATATGATTTCCCGCGATCTCAAGCATTTCGGGAAGAAAGGCCCGGAACCTCCAATATCCCACCATAACGAGCTTGATCCCAGGGTCGACCGCTTTCATGGCCTTTGCGTATTCAACGCAGCGGCGGGCGTAGCTCAGAGCGTCATATTTCCTGTAAGTTTCGTTGTCGAGCTCCCAGTAGCGGACCGCGAAAGGTTTTCTCCACCCGTGTTTCCTCCTGAGCTCACTGAGAGGCCGCCCCGGTCCGCCGTTGCAATATTCGACCCATTCCGCCGCCTCGGTCGGGGTTCCGGTCATGACGTTTACGCAGAGAAAAGGCTCGGCGCCGACCAGCCGGAGATCGG
>CAZGYL010000938.1:0-1934 GCA_964529985.1 uncultured Planctomycetia bacterium
TCCGCAGGCTAAAACTTCTCTTTCTGCAGGACAGGTGGAACCTCTCTCCCCTCAAGTCCCTCAGCCTTTAAAAACATTTCTGATAACTTGCTCAGTGTGCTCAGCGGAACCGTTATGTGTTTCTTGGCGGTCCGGCCTTGGAACGTGACCTCTGCGCGAATCGGCTCCGAGCTTTCAGGCAGACCCTCAGGAGCCTCTTGGCCGATCAGATCCAGAATACTCCTCACGCACTTGATAAGGTCGAAACTCGCTACGACGGGTGCGCTTGCAGGTGAACCCGAAGTTCCGGCCTTGACCTTTTTTATGAGGCTTTCAAGCCGTTTCTTGCGATCCGCTCCTCCGCTGCATTGAATCAGGGTATCGCCTACAACCGCTACGTCGACTACAAACCCTTCAGGTCCCCACATCTTCTTCAGTAATTCACGCTGCTCTTCCATCGGCACCGCGCCTTTCGACTCCGCTTGCGACTCCGGCTTGTCCTTGGCCTTCATAATGAAGCGGTCCACGGTGACGCCGTTTATTGTCTCTACAGCCTTCTTGAACTCATACTCCGGCTCCATTCCGGCGAATCCCCCGGCCATAAGACCTTTCAGCGCTTTAGATTTTTCAGGCGATACAAAGAATTCGTAATAGGCTCTCAGATCATCGAGTGTGCCCTTGAATCTTGTTACAGCGTCGTAAACCATTCCGTTCCCGCCCAGATCGTAGGTCATGGCGAAGTCCGGTCCCGACTGTCCGACCGTCTTTGCAAGCACTTTCCGGAAATCGTTATATGCTTCCGGGTCTGTGATCAGCTTGGGGAGAACTCGGTCCGCAAGGCGCATGGCGAAGCCGGTTACTCCTTTCAGTTTGCCCGCGATCTTGAAAGTCGCCGGGCCGAGCAGAGCACCAAGAGCAGTGCCTCCGGCTTGGTTTGAGCAAAGCCCCGCAAGATCGGTCCCGGGTTTCGCGCGCACTGTTGCGTCTGCAACAATGGCCTCCTGAGAGGTGTCCAGCTCGATCACGACGTCATCAACCTGGCCGAGCAGGTAGAGTATGGTGTCAATGATTGCAAGAGCGCTCTGCTGATTGCCTTGCTGACTCTGGCTCAATCCCATGGCGAGCTGCATTTGGAGCAGCGGTCCGAAGGTGCTTACGATCGTTCCGAGGTTGACATAAATGCTTCCGATACCCTTGGGCGCTTTGACCGCGCCGGGGCCCGCTTGGGCCAGCAGCCCGCAGAGCTGCTGTTTCATCATGTCGCCTTCACAAACAACCGCGTACCCGTTGACCAGATTCTGAACCCCCTGCGTGCCCGGCTTTACCGGAAAAAGAGTCGCCATGCTCCCTTCGCCCATAAGAGGGTTGTTTACAACGATTGCAAAGGGCTTGCTGAGATCCAAAGCCTCGGGGGCTATGCCGAGCTTCTTTGCAGAGTCCTCAACGAGGTCCTTTCGCAGGTCCTTGACCCCTTGAACGATATCAGGACCGAAACGCTCTGCCGCTTTGAGCAGCTTTGGCGCGATGGAGTCGTACCCGTTCAGCACTACATAGATCCATGCCCCCTGAGGGCCGCGCAAAGGATCCCAGTTCGAGGTGCTCTCTCCTGCTGAAAGCAGGGTGGGAACAATCGAAAGCAGAACAGCAAAAACCGACTTACGCATGGCGAACTCCTTTCTATACGGGCTTTTTGGACCGGTAAAAATCCGGGCGGTCACTATCATAAGAGGCAGCCTTTCCGGACGCCAGAACTCGCCCTCTGTTCTTCGGTTTAATACCGCTGTGCCTTCAGAGTGTTTCACCTGGGGGGGCGATCAGAGCCCGCGGGCCCTCCCTTCTGCCCCATCAACGAACCACTTTTCCGCTCGCACGATTCGCCCTGGCAAGCCATAGGGGCCCGTAAGTGCCTCGTCCAATAAATACGGGAGCGGATGGCGGAGAGATTTTGGTGCGAG
>CAZGYL010000939.1:0-1929 GCA_964529985.1 uncultured Planctomycetia bacterium
TCCACGGTTCCGCGAACTGCGATCCGGGCCTACCAGAACCCATGCTCCTTCAACTGGTTTGCCGTCAGGGCCCGATACCGTGCCTTCGAGAAGCACTGAAGGTCTAAGTGTTACGGTTGTCTGAGTAGGCTTTGCAGGAGATCCTCCCTTTTCTTCTTTCCAGACGGTGACAAAGCCGGGCTTTGCCACTGAAACAATGAGGCGCTTGGCTTCGATACTGCTGAAGGACGCAACTCCTGAAGAATCCGTCGAGGCTTGTGCCAGAGCCGGCCGCCAAAGTCTGATCGTGGGGCCCGGTGTCCTGCGGCCCCAGCCGAAGTACGAATCCCCCGAGTAGAGGGTCACCTGCGCTTCCGGGATAGGTTCCTTTGCCTCGTTTTGCACTTGCACTATGAGGCTTGTTCCGGGTTCAAGTACAACCGTAAGGTCAGCGGTTCCGGCAACGACATCCAAAAGCGTTTTGCTGACAAAACCTCTTGCTTGAGCTGTGACGTCATACGTGCCGTCTGGAACGGTGAGCACAAATCGACCTGTGTTGTCAGAGGTCGTCGTATCGTCGGGAGTGCGCTTTGCTCTGCCCCTCCAGCCGCCTGATCGAGCGGACTGCCGGGCCGTAACAAGAGCTTGGGGCACCGCTTCGCCTGCGCCGGTTACGACCACGCCTTCGATTGTAAGCCCCGGGCTCAGCGCAAAATCCAACTGACTTGAGCCCTTGACCGGTCTGTGCCACCGTTTGAAAAGCGAGGCCCACCCGGTACACCTGGCCAAAGCAAGGTAGGCCCCCGGTTTGAGTTTGTCGATCGGAACTCGATAAGTGCCGTTCGCATCGCAGGAGGCCCTGGCCAAAGGCCCCAACCGGCTCCGGACGTCCTGCGCCCCTAAGAGTTTTTCCCGCAACCTGCGTTCCTGCAGGAACGATCCGAACCGGGGTGAGAATCTCTCTTCAGCAAAGATCAAGACCTCTGCTTCGGGAATGCCCCGGCCTTCACTGTCCGTGACCCGGCCGAAGAGGTAGTCGGCACTTGGCGCGTCGGGAGGCTGGGTTTCAGACTGCGAAGTGCCGGGTTCAGCAGGCGGGTGGGGCGGATTGCCGGCTGCAGGCAACAAGTCTTCGTTTTGCACAAGGGGCTTCACCCCGGAAGGGCCGCCGGGCTGCTCTTCATGGGGCCCGGGATAAAGAAATGATCCTGAAAGTATCCAAGCAGTGAGAGCGAAAAGCAGGATTGAAAGAAGTACGGGTAAGAGGATCCGGCGCATTGAGCCTCTCCTTGTGGACCGCTCTGTTCCATGGCCCCCCACAGATCCCCTTCCATGGTACCAGAGCAGCCTAAAGCAGCAAACAATCGCGCGCAAAATGCGTTACTCAAGCCAGCCTGCATTCAAAAGGACGATCCATTCAGCGCTCTGAGGGTCAAAGGCGCCGACACTGCGGGGGTAAAGAAGTACCACCGCTTCAAAAAGGTAACCGCTTGTTGCAAGCCCTCGAGGCAGGGCGGTGCTCCAGACGACCTGCAGGGCGGCTTGGGCGAGCTCGGCGGAAAGAGGCCTGCCGCCACGCAGGTCATAGCCCGAAAGCGGAATGCGCCTGTTAAGAGGCTCGCAATGCTCACCGAGATCCCTGGGTGCCCGCCAAGAAGGAGGATATACGATCTCCCCGCGGCCGTCCCACACAATACTGCCGCCGAAAAGGGTAAGTCCCGACCGACTGCTTACAACAGCAATGGAGCCGAAGTCAGCCGGCTGCCGGTAGAAGAGATATACCCCGTCGTTCTTAGGGTTGCCGAGAAGGCCTCCGATCGCAAGTCCTGTCTCTGAAGCCGCCTGTCTTCTTGCTTTCTGCTCGGACACCCGGCTGTAGGGTCCGCAGATAAGTTGCCAGCCTATTGGCGACCGATCCGTGTACCTGAGCCTTACAACCCCGGTACATGA
>CAZGYL010000940.1:0-1928 GCA_964529985.1 uncultured Planctomycetia bacterium
CTCGGTTCCTCAGCTTCGTTATGGGAAAGCGCCGGATTCCGACTTGGGAGAAGGCGAATATGCTGGCCAAGTATTTCGTCACCACACATGGGGTTCAACTCGCCCGGTGGGCTCTTAAGGAAAATAAGTGATGACTGGCAGCTGGTTGCCGGACCCGAACGGCCGGAAGTTCGCAACTGCAGGAAGCAAAAGTCGAGAGCGCAGGACTTTACTTTTCCCGTTCTTGGCGGGCGCTTCGATCCTCCTTGCGATTTCCTGCACAGCGCTCTTCAGGGGGCCCGAGCAGCCGTTTCATACCCTACGGGTCGCCTCTTTCCGTTGTGACGCCACACCACCTCTTGGCGAGCCTCTTATTTGGGCCGAACCGCTGCGCGAGGTCCTCTCGCCTCTTCTTGCAAAAGGGATCGTGCTTGAGGACGGACCGGAGCGTTTTGTGCTTTGCGCCTTGGACTGGTGCGAGCTTAACAACGATTCGGATCTGGCACTGAGAAAAGCATTGGCAGAGGCGGCCGGCACCGAAGTTTCGCACGTCGTGATTCAATGCGTACACCAGCATGCCGCGCCTTACGCTGATATCGGAGCGCACAGGCTCCTCAAGAAAGCTCCCGACGCTCCCTTGTGCCTGAGTGACGGATTCCTTGAGGATCTTACTTGCAGGCTGGCCGGGGCGGTAAGAGATGCTACAGACAGGCTTGAGCCCTTCAACCAAGTGGGAACTGGCAAGGCCGAAGTGCAACGTGTGGCTTCAAGCAGGAGGATCCCCGGGCCGGACGGCAAGATAATAGTGAGATACAGCGCAGGTGGAAAAGACCCGCGCCTTGCAAAACTGCCTGAGGGCTTCATAGATCCTTTCTTGAGGACAATAACGCTTGCGCGGGACGGTACACCGCTTGTCCGACTTCATTTTTATGCCACCCACCCTCAGACATTCTGCTGTGACGGGCGCGCTTCGAGCGATTTTGTCGGAGAGGCGCGGGAGGAATTGGAGCGCCGGGAGGGCGTCTTTCAGGTCTATTTCACAGGGTGTGCCGGTGATATAACCGTTGGGAAATACAACGACGGGACCGAGCGGGCAAGAAGGGAACTTTCACGCAGGCTGTTTAAAGGAATGGAAAAGGCCGCCGCTGCTACCACCTATGAACCGGCCGAAAGGGTCGCGTGGAGAAGCGTTCCCCTTTATCTTCCGCTGCGCACAGATCCCGGGTTCTCTCCCAAGGACTGGAGGGCCGACCTTCTTGATCCCCGAAACGGAATCGGCGCCCGTGTCTACAGAGGGGCCATGGCTCTGGCGTTTGCAGCGAGAATCAAAAGACCGCTTCCTGCAGCTTCTCTTCGGATCGGACGGGCGTGCATGGTATTCCTTCCCGGCGAACCCATGGTTGAATTCCAGCTTTTCGCCCAAAAAATCAGACCGGAGGCGTTCGTTGCGGTCGCAGGGTACGGGGACTGCGGGCCGGGATACATTTGCACCGATCGAGCCTATGCTGAGGGTGGTTATGAGCCGACTGCGACAAATGTGGCGGTCGGATCTGAAGCCGCTTTGAAAAACGCGTTAGTTAAGCTTCTGGCCGTAGAGGCTGGGAAAGGAGGCCCACATGTCCGAGCAGAATAAGAGCACGCGCAGACTTTTTCTGAAGGGAGCTGCAGCCGGTATGGCTCTTGCAGGAGGCGCTTTTGCGCGGCGGCCGGAAAGTTTGGCCCTGGACGGGGGACCCAAGTCGGTGACTTTCCCGGATGACAGGCATTCCTATATCACCCGCTGGCCCCGTTACGGTCCTAAAGAAAAGAAAGCGGTGATCAAACTTCTTGAAAACAACCGTTTTTACCAGGAGCTTCCCCTTCTTGAGAAGGAGTGGCGGGAGTACCACAAGGTTCCTTACGTCAAAGCGCATATCAACGGCACCAGTGCACTTACTTCCATGTTTTTC
>CAZGYL010000941.1:0-1924 GCA_964529985.1 uncultured Planctomycetia bacterium
CTTGAAAGCACGTAGGTATTAACGAAACTGCGCAGCGCGGGCAGTACCCTCTCCCGCTCCTTTTCGCTTCCGCGGAGGTATACCTTGCTGAGCTCCTCCCAGGCCGCGACGCGCTGCGCCGGATCGGTCGAGCGGAGAGCTTCAGCCAACCGGTTGTACTTGAAGACAGCATGTTGGAGGGAAACCTGGCTTTCGTCCGCTTTGGCCGGCCGGGGTGCTGCAGTTGAAGGCGGGGGAATCACGAATTCCTTGGCTTTGCGCAGAAGCCCACCTGCATCACCCCGATACCAGAGGTAAGCAGATACACCGATAAGGCAGACAGCTACAAAGAGAACAAAACGTTTCATCAGTACTCCCTCCACTTCACGCTTCGCCAGGGATTATAGTCGTTTCGAGCGGAAGATCCACCACGGAGAATTGCAAAAGGGGAGAAATTTTTCGAACAAGCAGGGATTGCGCAGGGGAAAGGGCGGCCCACTGCGCTTTGCCGGGCGCTTTTGAGGCCCTTTTGGATTCGCGGTGCGTTACAAGGCCGCCTTGACCCGCGAAACCAGTTGCTCGAAGCCTTCGGCGTCCCTGACGGCCATGTCCGCAAGAACTTTGCGGTTAAGCTCGATATTGGCCTTCTTCAAGCCGTGAATGAACCGCGAGTAGTTGATACCGTGCGCCCGGCAGGCGGCGCTTATTCGCAGAATCCAAAGCCGCCGGAAATCACGCTTCTTACGCCTTCTGTGAATCGTTGCGTATTTCTGGGCTTTGGCCACCGCTTCCATGGCGGTACGGTACAATGCATGACGCCCGCCCCAGTAGCCTTTCGCCTGTTTGAGAATGCGCTTGTGCTTGCGCCGTCGCGCAGGACTGTGTCGCGTGCGTGCCATGGGTAGTCCCTCTGTATCAATGCTTTCCGATCAAGGTTTCTATACGCCGCATGTCGGCATCAGACACCAAAGAGGCTCGCTTGAGACGCCGCTTGCGCTTGGGCCGTTTCTTTGAAAGCAAGTGCCCCAAACCGGCCTTGCGGCGGCGGATTTTCCCGCGTCCCGTAAGCTTGAATCTTTTAAGCACGGCCTTCTTGTTCTTGACTTTCGGCATTGCCGTTCTCCTTTACAACCGGGAGCGAAACACTGCGCCCCGGGAAACTCCTCTTTTCTCCAAGGTACGTATCCGCCGGCCCCGGCGGGCTCGGACCGCCGGACGAGCGTGGGAGACCGGAGGTGCCGCGCATGACGGCGCCTCCCCGGCACCCGCCTATTTGGGAGCCAAGATCATTGAAACGCGGTTCTTGCTTTCGCGCAGAGGCTCCCGTTCCACCTTCGCCACATCCTCCAGTTCTTTTGCGAACTGATCGAGGATATGCGCGTTATCCTCAACGTACTTGAGCTCCCGGCCCCGAAATATCAGCGTCACCAAAACCTTATGCCCCGCCTCGAGAAAGCGCCGGGCATGGCGCAGTTTCGTCTCGAGATCGTGCCGCTCGGTTTTCGGGCGGAGCTGTATCTCTTTCCTTTTCTTTCCTGATTTCTTCGCCTTGTGCTGCTTCTTGGTGATCTGGTATTGGTACCGCCCCCAGTCCATGATCCGGCATGTAGGCGGATCCAGGTGCGGCGCCACTTCGACCAGATCAAGCCCCTTTTCAGAGGCGATCCGAAGCGCTTCCCGCTCGCTTACAATGCCGATCTGTTTTCCCTTTTCGTCGATCAGTCGAATCTGCCGGTCAGAGGGCCTTTCGATTATCCGCTTCCTCTGGCTCGGCGGCGGAGAAGCGTCATACCTGCGAAACGCCATCAACGGGTCATACCTCGCAAAAGCACTCCTTTCTTATCAATAGGTGTCGGAGCACCTCGCCTGCATGGCCCGCCCAACCGCCGGCCGTACGTTGCGGGAGAGCGGTACCACCCCGGGGACACCACACCGATATTCTCGC
>CAZGYL010000942.1:0-1917 GCA_964529985.1 uncultured Planctomycetia bacterium
GGCGCGGTTTTGGCCGCCGGCCTCAGACAACTTGCAGACACCTTACGCAAGCTCGCCGGGCTGAGGAACATGCGCATCTTTCTCTTGGCTTATTGGCTGTACATGGACGGGGTGGACACGGTCGTGCGAATGGCGGTTGATTACGGTCTTTCTCTGGGCTTGCGTGATACCGATCTTGTAACCGCGCTCCTTGTAACCCAATTCGTAGGATTCCCCGCATCCCTTGCTTTCGGCGCGGCAGGCAGAAAATGGGGGCCTAAAAGAGGAATTTATGTTGCGTTGGGAGTATACATCCTTGTTACGGGGTGGGCGATTTTCATGCGCTCTCGAACCGAGTTTTTCGCCCTCGCCTGCATGATAGGGCTCGTTCAAGGCGGAGTTCAGGCCCTCAGCCGTTCATACTTCGCAAGGTTCATACCTCAAGGCATGAGCGGGGAATTCTATGGTTTCTACAACATGCTGGGTAAGTTTGCGGCTATAATCGGGCCGGCGCTTGTAGGCGGCGTGGCCCTGGCCGTGCGGGCGGCTCTCGGCGCCGCTGCTCCGGGATCCCATCTTCCTTCACGTCTCAGCATCGCAAGCCTTCTTATTCTATTCGGTGCAGGAGCTTTCCTGCTTCGAAGCGTCAACGAAGAGCATGGTGTAAAGGAAGCTCTCCGATTCGGCAATATGACCGTGCAAGATTCGTAGGCGGCTTTGGGAGTACACAACCGGGCAACACCCAAGCTCAAACCTCTGAGACCGCCTGTCCCAAGCGCTTGGCCCATTTCATTACGGCCTTGAATTTCGGCGAAGAGGCCGGATCCTCATCCCAATACTCAAGAAGCCCCCAGCATCCCCATTTACTCCACCTGCCGATGGAAGAAAAATGGCAGAAAAGATCTCCGCCCAGCTTCCGCCACGCTTCCAGATACGCCTCATAGATCAAACCCATGCGAGGGTGGCGGTTCGCAGCCTTGAAAAGGACCGTAAGCTTTTCGTTGTTCTCAGCTCCGCCGTGAGCCGCCAGGTGCTGCCCGCCCTCATACGCCACGAGAAGCAGATTGTATTTGTCGGCTATCTCCTTCTGCCTCTCAATCCAATTGATGCTCCGTGGAAGCGAGACCTTTTCCACGTAATCAAGGAGCCTCTCAACGGACCACCCCGCTACTTCCTCTGCAGGCGGCTTGCTTCGGGGCGAAACATTTAAACTCACATACGGGGCTACACCGAGCGCATCGGCGGATCTGTATGCATCCCTGAAAGAGCAGATACGCTTCGAAACATAGGGATTCGCAGCTTGCGTGGGAAGTACTCTCACAATGCGGTCATTGCTTCCGAAAACCTCCTCGACGATTTGGAAAATCCGAGCCGATCTCCAAGCTGTAAAACACCAAGCCGCTTCCCAGGGCTTCTTTGCAAAGCCGCGCTTTTGCCCTTCCGAAGCGGCATATCGGTGCTGAGGGAAAATCCCGTTCCAAACCTCGTTTGAGTATTCAACGTAAATCTTAAGCTTTGGATCAAGCCGTGCCTTGACCAGCTCGGCGAAAGAGCGTACGTAGGAGTCATCCGCCGAATGCGGAATACAAAACCACGCGTCGGCCTTCAACCTGTTGCAAAGATCCACCATCCACTCGAGGGCCACCCCTTTTCTCGAGAAGGTGGCGTCCTGTGGAGTCGGCCGGTCGCTCCAGCGGGATATAATCGAGCCGTTCGTTTTCCCCCAGTCCATAAACCGGAAGCAGGCAAGCCCCCGCCAGCGTTCCAGGAAACGAGGGTGGAAAGGGTTCTTGAGATGACGGGATTCAAATCCGGGCATAATCATGCGAATGTTTCGAACGTAGCGCGCCGGATCGGTTTTCCTCAGCTGAAGGAATATCGCACCTCTTGAAGGATCCACCTGTGCTTTCAGCCGCCCAGGTTCCCTGCCTACGATCT
>CAZGYL010000943.1:0-1911 GCA_964529985.1 uncultured Planctomycetia bacterium
ATCTTCTGCCTTTTCGGCCTGCGTTTTTTCCTCTCAGGCTGTTCTCTGGCAGGGGTGAGAATGATAAAACAAAAGGAAAGCACTGTGATAATGCAAAAGGAAAGCGTTACCTGGTATCTTGTGCGGGAACTCGAAGCACAAGATAGCCAGGAGAAAGAAGCGATAGTCAAAAAGGGCGGCTTTTTGGATCATTATGTGGTGGTGGGATCGTTGTTGCATACGAGCCTTTGTGGTGGAGGACCGCTGAGCATTAAGTATAGTTCATGGCGCCGGGTGGGACAAACCGGTGTCAGGAGAGAAAAGCGGAAACGGCGTTGAGGTCGGAAATCCGGGTACCTGCCTTAGTTCGAGTTTTGCCATTTCTTCGCGCGCATATCGGTCCTGCAAACGAGAACAGAGTGCAGGGCGAAGTTGGCTCACGGCCCGCTATTTTGTGCCATGTCGTTGCCTCCTGGGCAGCGGCCCTATGCCGCAAGCGCCAAAGTGTCACAGAAAACCTTCAATATTTTCCGCGTATGGTGGGTCCATTCCGGGGTATTCAGAAAATACTCGCGCAGTGATTCTCGCCGTAACGTGGCCATAATGTCCAGAAACGAGGGTGTGGCCTTCTTCGTGTACCAGGGTCTCTTGGGGAACTTGCATTTCTTGTGGCCCTTTTCTGCAAACCAGACAACTACGAGGCTGTAGAGGACCAAACTCATTGGAGCAGTGCGTTCCACGGCTTTCCTGTTGCGGCTTTGGGGATCCTCGAAGCCAAAGTGGCTCTTACCGTTCTCGAAAGCAACCTCAATCGCCCACCTTTGGGCATATCCAGTCAGAATCTCTTCCGCGGTTAATCCAAGATCCGTGGTGTAAAAGGCTTGGTCCTTGGTGTTTCCCGTAGGGTCACGAACGACGACAATCTTGATTCGGCGATATCGAGCGCGCTTCCAGTTCCCCACCAGCTCTTTGATGTGTAGGATTCTGCTCTTGCCATATGTTTGCAGCTTGAGCGTCCTCCACTTTATGCGACGATCGGCCGCCAGTTCTCTTGGAGAAGGCAGGGAACGCCCTTTCTTGCGTGGCCGCCCCCTCCCCGCGTACTTCTGGGGCTCTTCATAGAGCGCGGCGTCCATTGTAATTCGGCTTGTTAGGTGGAAATTGTCGGGCAGATAGTTAAGCACGGAGGACCCGCCGTAGGTGCTATCGACATAGAGGTGAAATTGCCTCTCTGGGTACCAATTGGACAGCATGGTGAGGATGTCAAGTGCAAGCTCGGGTCGCGTCTTGTGTACAATTCCCCTACACTTCCAACGTTCGCTCTTGGTGCGCTTCTGCGAGATATATAGACGAAAGGCGAAGGGAAGACACCAAGTAACGGAAGGAGCGAAGGGGAACCTCAGCAGGATACCAACCACGACCCAGCTGTGTCCCCAATTCACCAATCGGAATTTCCGGGAGGAGATCTGGGGATCATGGTGCATGCAGGTACCGAAGATGTGAAGCCCCCTCTTGCGGCACAGAGTATCGTCAAGGGCAAGAGGGACGGGAGCGTCGTTCGGGACGAACTTAAGGAGAATCGAGAGCAACAAGCGGCTGACTTGGTCTATGGACCATTGAGCTCTGCTGAAAAATCGGTGATATACACTATAGTGCTTCAGGCCCACGGCTCCTGCCGCTTGGATGGCCCGCGTTAGCGCCCGCTTCCCAATGCACAGGATCCAGCCGGTGGCAAGGACCACGAAGTTCTCGAACGTCGGGGCCGTCATTACCGAAGAAAATCTCATGAGAAGTTCCGAAAAGGTCGATACAATAGGCATAGGAAACCTCCGTACTTTTTGGATTTCCTGTAGTTTTTATCGGAACGGAGGTTTCCTTACTTTATGCCCTATTCATATTTGCCCCTGCCAAAATGGCAAAACTCGAACTAAG
>CAZGYL010000944.1:0-1903 GCA_964529985.1 uncultured Planctomycetia bacterium
TTTGCAACTGCTTGAAGTACTTTCTCAGCAAGCTCAACCGTTTTCTCAAGCAGGCTTACCCTCTCCTGCGCGGCGAGAACGGCGAGAAAGGCTTTGGTCACCTCGGTAATAACTGCGAGACGCTGCGCTTCATAATCCCAGCCGCTTAGTTTCGCCTCGAACTGTGCGACATTACGGCGCTTCCAGGGCTTCCCGCCGAGCTCGATAAGCTGTCCGATCTGCAGCGTGGTCTCAGAGCCTTTAAAACCGGCGCGGTCTCCCGAGCCGGCCACATCTTCAACTTCCAGGCCGAACTCCGGATTAGGCAGTAGGCCGGCTTGAAGCGCGCGGGCTTCAGCGGCACGAACCTCAAGCGAAAAAGCACGAAGCGCGGGATTGTTAATCAGTGCGAAAGCAACGGATTTCCGCAAGGTCAATTCTCCGGCGGGTCCCTTCCCGACCTCCGCCGCTTCCAGGCCGGAAGGAGTTTCCGGAGGCAAAGGTGCCGGAACCTCCCGGTAAAGAGGCCGCTTCTCAGGAAGGGAAACACCCGGAGGCAGCGGCGCACACCCGCAAGCAACCACCAGTGTCAGAATAATCGAAAAGCTTCTTACCATGCAGAGTTCTCCTACCGATTCCTTTCAGGGTAACAGCGCTACGCCGTGTGGGATTCGACCCGAAAACCGGGAAACCTTGCTCCTATAGCAAGAGGACTACGGAGCGAAGTCCGGTTTGGTGTAAGGAGGGAAAGAAGTCTGCAGTCTGAACCGCCTTTACGGGACCGGAAGGATTTCCATCCCAAGCGGCTTGTAGACCCACAAAAGCATGGAGAGGAGAGCTGAGCTTTACCCTCTGAACGGGTGCAAGCCGCAGCTTAAGGACAAGCGGCAGGTCGAGGCAATTCCAGCACCTGCGGGTCCTCGCCGTACACGCTGTGGCGCAGAGACCGGCCGGTCGGGCGGTTGTGAAACCTACGCCGACGTTTTGAAACTCAAGGTGCACGTGATCCTTTCCGGCAATGCACAGAAAAGCCTCGCTGGGGCCTGAGGCAGGCAGCAGGAAAGCTGCGAGCACGATTAGGAAAACCGAGGCTATGCCTTTCACTTTGGATCTCACCGTGAAACCATGAGTCCGACCGGTGATACAAACTACAGCAAAACGGTAGTCTTTCTATTGTACCCCTCGCCGCCGGCGCTGCAAGCCGCAGGAAACCCGGCGTGCTCAGAATGCAATATCAATGTCGCCCCCTTGATACCGGAAGACTTTCGCAGCTCCGGGCTCCAACGGGTCGGGCCCCACCAGCCTTAGGCGCCACATGCCGGGGGGCAGGCCTTTGATCTCAAATCGCCCGGCGTCCCCCGGAAACGGCTTGAGAGTGACGGGCAGACCTTCTGTTGTCGTGCCCTCAAGTGAAAGCTTAAGGACCCTTAAGAAAGGATTCTCCACAGTCACTCTGATCCTGCCTTCGACGGGACGAGGCTCCTTGAAAACACAGCAGGAATCCTGATTCACCTCAACAAGCATGACTGAACCGAAAATAAACTTCCCCGGCGTCTCACCTCCAGGTTGCTCAACAGGAAGATAAAAGGCGTATTTCCCCTCTGGGAGGTAAAAGTTTATTCTGCCTTTCCCGTCCGATTCTCCGTAGCCCTTAACAGGGGTGAAAGGTACCTGCGGCCCACCGCGACCCTGAAGAGGAACCGCAAGAAAATACCTGTGTGGGTCTATGTTTTGTTGCTGCTGCGCGCGGATCCTGTGCAAAGTGCGATCTTCAACAACCTGAAGTGCACAGCTGACACCGAAGTCCACCTCGACCTCTTTCTCTTCCTTTGGTTTGAGCTCAAATGCCGAAAAGCCGCATAGGTATGCACCGATCCCGCGGCTTTGCTTTTCCACAGTCACCTCAATTGCGTACTCGCCTGAA
>CAZGYL010000945.1:0-1902 GCA_964529985.1 uncultured Planctomycetia bacterium
CCGCCATCCGCTCCCGTATTTATTGGACGAGGCACTTATGGGCCCCTATGGCTTGCCGGGGCTAATTGTAGGAACGGGAAAGTGGTTTCTGGATGAGGCACTATGTCAGAGCTTGCCGAGCAGGACTACCACGCTTCTTGCATGTACGCGATAACGGGCCTGATCAGGAATCGGCTTCTCCTCACCGGGCTCGGCTATATCGTTAGGGGGCAGCATACTGGTGTCGACCGCCCGTACCCACCGCCTTCCGGGCCGCGGAGCCGGAATCCGGCAAAACACAGCCTCAGGCCCCATGTTCATGGCGACATAGATATCGTCGTCGTCTTCATCGGCAAGCGTCAGATTCTTCGCTCCTCCGAGCATAAAGGCCAGGAAGCGGCTTTCGTAAGACCAGTCGGGCTCTTCGCCGTCCACTCCGCACCACGCTATGTCCCTAACCGCGCTTGAGCCGTCGCTTCGACCTACAAGGAAACTGTGCCGTCGCAGAGCAGGGTGCCTGCGCCTGAAATGGATCATGCCGCGGGCGAACCTGAAAAGCTCAGCGTTCTTTTCCAGCAGTTCCCAGTTGAACCAGCTTATTTCATTGTCCTGGCAGTATGCGTTGTTGTTACCGCGCTGCGTGCGTCCAAACTCATCTCCGCCTAAGATCATGGGCACACCTTGCGAGACCATGAGGATGGCCCAGAAGTTCTTCATTTGGCGCATTCGCAGGGTCAGAACTATCGGGTCCTCGGTTTCGCCTTCAGCCCCGCAGTTCCAACTGAAGTTCTCATCGACGCCGTCCTCGTTGTTCTCACCGTTCGCTTCATTGTGTTTGCGGTTGTATGAGACAAGATCGGCAAGCGTAAATCCGTCGTGGGCGGTTACAAAGTTTATGCTGTGGTAGGGGGATCTCCCGTCGTGTTCGTACAGGTCGGAGCTTCCGGCCACACGCGTGGCGATCGCGGGGACCATGCCCGGATCACCGCGCACAAAACGCCTCACATCGTCCCGGAATCTGCCGTTCCACTCCGCCCAGCGACCGGCCGAAGGAAAGCTGCCCACCTGATAGAGCCCGGCAGCATCCCACGCCTCCGCTATGATCTTGCAATCTGCAAGCACAGGATCATGGGCGATTCTTTCAAGCAGCGGCGGATTGCTGAGAACCGAACCGTCGGGGCCGCGGCCGAGAATCGAGGCGAGATCGAAGCGGAACCCGTCTACATGCGTTTCCACAACCCAGTAGCGCAGGCTGTCCAAGACGAAGTCCCGTACGATCGGGTGATTGCAGTTCATAGTGTTTCCGCAGCCCGAGTAGTTGCGGTAGAAACGTTTATTGTCTTCCAGCATGTAGTAAACCGAGTTGTCCAATCCCCGGAAGCAGAAAGTCGGGCCGAGGTGGTCTCCCTCAGCGGTGTGGTTGTAAACCACATCGAGAATCACCTCTATGCCTGCGCGGTGGAGCTCCTTGACAAGTTGCTTGAACTCCCGCAGCGCGGTGCCGGGCTTTCTATCAGTGCCGTAAGAGGCCTTAGGTGCAAAAAAGGAAATCGAACTGTACCCCCAGTAGTTTACAAGCCTCTCCCCTGTAAGCGGGTTGTGCCGGACGTTTTCGTTTTCATCGAACTCAAAAATGGGGAGCAGCTCCACGCAGGTGATTCCCAGGTCCTTCAAGTACGGGATCTTTTCGCGGAACCCGGCGAAGGTGCCCGGGTGCGAAACGCCGCTCGAACTGTGACGTGTAAAACCCCGTACGTGGACTTCGTAGATGATCGAATCTTTCAGAGGGATGCGGAGTTGGCGGTCCCCTTCCCAGTCGAAATCGTTCTCAACAATGACGCACTTGGCGACGTAGGGAGCACTGTCTTCCGTACTGAACGATAGGTCCCCTTCCTCCCGCTTGTAACCCAAAAGCGCCGGGCT
>CAZGYL010000946.1:0-1900 GCA_964529985.1 uncultured Planctomycetia bacterium
TTCAGGCGGCGGTTGGGGCTTGACCGTTACGTGGTTCAGGACCTCAGGACCCTTGCACGCGAGCTTGAAGTCGACGGGGTTCTCGCCCCTGAGCTTTACCAGTTCGACGTTCACGATCCGCCTCGTGCGGTTATTTGGTGTGCTCTTGTGACCCGGAGCGGGGCGGGGACCGATCCGCGTTACCCGCTTCGACTTGTGCGCCGCGGAACCCTTCCCGCGCAGGCGGGTCCAGCGCCTGCGGGCACATGGACCTTGACCCGGGTTTTTGACGCGGGAGCGCACAGTACGGCGGACGACATAGTGCTCTACAGCTTGAGCAGAGAAAAGGCTTCGTACGGCTTGGGCCGGGTCGAACGGGTGACCCGGATCGGAAGTGAGTTCTTCCGATATGTAAGTGACCGTACGATCAGACAACTTTTTTACCTTATCAAGGAGTCGGCACCGTATGACCGAAAAAAAGGTATCGACCGAGAGCTTGTTCATCGTGAAGGGTAGGAACGAGTACTGTTTCCTGTACCCCAGACAGGCACCCGGTCAGGTGTACCGAGCATTGTTGGATGCGGTCGATCAGGGAGAAAGCGACCTGGACGCCGCAGAGGTGCTTGAGGTCATTGAGTCGTTGGTGGTGCGTGGGTTGAGAAGGTTGTGAGAGGGCGAAGCTCCCCAGAAGGCCGGAGGGGAATCATGCAGGAGCAATTTGTCAATTATCTGCGGTACGAAAGGAACATGTCGCCGGAGACTATCCGGGCCTATCAGAAGGACCTGGAACAGTTCATAAGTCATGTGACTCCCGACGGCGATTTCGATGCTCAGAAAATCACCAATGCGACGATTCGCGAGTACCTCCAGTATCTTCACGATCAGTCGTATGAGAAGACGACGATCGTACGCAAACTCGCGACAATAAGAAGTTTCTTCAAATTTCTCCTCAAGAAAGGGCATGTGAGCCACAACCCCATCGCTGAGATCAAAACCCCGAAGATCGAAAAGCGGCTCCCCCACTACCTGGATGTGCACGATGTGGAGCGCCTGCTGAACGCGCCCCAAGGAAGCAGCTTCCAGGCCAAGCGGGACCGCGCCATTCTTGAGACTCTTTACAGCACCGGGCTTCGAGTAAGCGAACTTACCGGCCTGAACCTGGGAGACGTTGACCTGACCGGCGAAATAGTACGGGCGCGCGGTAAAGGCCGCCGCGAGAGGATCATTCCCATAGGCAGCTTCGCTCTGCGCGCGATCCGGGAATATCTGGAAGTGCGGAACAGCGTTGTGGATGATCCCGCAAAAGCGGCGGGCCCCGACGCACCTCTCTTCCTGAACCGGTTCGGCCAGAGGCTCTCTTCGCGCAGCGTGCGCAAGATCATGGACAAGTACATCAAGATCGCAGGCCTGAGCAAGAAGACCTCGCCCCATACGTTGCGCCACAGCTTCGCAACTCACCTGCTCAACAGGGGCGCCAACCTAAGGCTGGTGCAGGAGCTTCTGGGCCACAAGCACCTCTCCACCACGCAGGTCTACGCTCACCTCACCCGGCGCGGCGTTCAGGAGGCCTACGACAAGGCTCACCCGCGGTCCGAAGAGGTGCAGGCTCCTGAGGGCGAGGTTGCGCCGGTCGCAACCGCTGAACCCCAGAGCTGAGGAGCCGAAGGCGAAGGCCTGAAACATTGACGAGGCGGTCGGAAGCCGTATCATGTAGAGATCTGCGCCAGCTTAGCTCAGTGGTAGAGCAGCGCATTCGTAATGCGCAGGTCCTGGGTTCGAATCCCTGAGCTGGCTCCAGAAACCCGGAATCCACACAACCCCGAAAGGGATTAGTAGCACCTCCTAAGCTCGAGTTTCGCCATTTTCCGGCGGACTGGCCGGGCCTTTTTGGGCCGCACGCCCGTAACGGTTCAAAGAGGCC
>CAZGYL010000947.1:0-1892 GCA_964529985.1 uncultured Planctomycetia bacterium
AGAGAGAGGAGGGGCCTGCCATCAAGAGAATGATGCGGGGGATGAGGTCTTTCGCCCAACAGCCCTTCTCGAAGGATGAAACAGGTACTACTTTCCTTGCCGGCCGGCGCGTACGAAAAGCGGATCTTACAATTCACGACTGCCGGCGCAGGCTGAAGGAGCTCGATTCGGAGATAGCCGAGCTTAAAAGATTCGAGCGAATGGAGGGGCTTACCGGGTTTCGGTGGCCAGGAGGAGAGAAATACAGACCTCGTACGCTCACCGAAGCAATCCGAATAAAACGGGCCGAAGTGGCCGAGCTGGAAAAACTCCTTCGAGAATCTGCGGAGGTACGATACCTGGCAAGCGGTATGACGCCCGAGTTCCAGAGGCTGTGGCATGCATTTCTGAAGAAGGTCACGGCCGGCGGGCGTTACGTGATCCGCCGCGGTAGCTTCAGGGCGGATCCGGTGGTTTTGGTGATACGGCCCGGTGAAAAGGGAAAGACCGCCGTACTTTCGCCTTTCCGCTTGAGTGTGGATCTCTCCGTGCGGGATACCGTGGACGGAAGCGGGGATTTCGGCACATTCACTCTCGAGTTCAAGTTCAAAGAAGGCACGGTGGATTCCGACGGGATCATACGATTAGGCGCTTCGGTCAGCGGCAGAATCAGGGCTGTTGAGAACGGCCAGACGACGGAAAAGAAGATCCTCGACCAGAGCTTGTCGATCTGGCGTCTCGTGCCTGAGAACAGGAACGCTGAAACATACCTCCTCTACGGGCCGGTCCCTCAGGCGCCGCCTTTCTTCCGGCTTAAGCGCTCGGAACGCTGAACGATCCGGGTGAGCTTGGTCGCCCGCCACAAAAAACCAGGCCCAAGACCACCGCGGCTTTGTCCCTGTCAGGCATACCAATACTGAAACCAAGCTCCGAAACCCCCGCGCGGGCGGCGGACGGCCTGAAGCCTTGCCGCAGTGCGGTGCTCCCAAATACGATAGGGGGAGAACTCAACCGAGGAGGCCGCCATGAAACTGAACTGTATACTGCTTCTTTTGATTTTTCTTTTCTTCTCGCAGGGAGCGCCAGGTGCGGATTCCGAAACGGAGGCTCTCTTCAAAAGGGCCCGGGAAAACGCACGACGCGCGTGCGAACAATTCCGGCGCTGCCGGAAGTTCGTTCAAGGCTGGCTGCGCCATGCGGACCCGCAAACGGGACTGATTCCACGGAATCTCTCAAGGAGCCGGGATATCTGGAACGCACAGGATTCGGCTGCGGACAACTATCCCTTCATGGTCCTTACCTGCGCGCTTACCGACCGCCCGCTCTTTGAAGGACGCATGCTTCAGATGCTGAAAACCGAACGCCGGCTCACAAGCAGGCTCGGCCCTCTTCCGGATACTTACTCGTTTTCAAAAGGAACGTTCGCCTCCGAGAAGCCGAACCTGCAAAGCATAATCTTCGGATCGTCGGAGTATGTAAAGGACGGCTTGCTCGCGCTTACGGAATATTTGGGACCGAGCCCCTGGTCCGAGCGAATGCTTGAGATCGAAGACGCCATTTGGGAAAGAGCACCCGTTCAGACGAAGTTCGGTAGGATCCCCTCAAAGAACGTTGAAGTGAACGGAGAGCAACTCCAGGCGCTCTCAAGGCTTTTTTGGTTCACTGGGAAACGCAAATACCTGCAATGGGCCATCCGCTTGGGCGACTATTATCTGCTCGGCGGACATCACCCCACGCGGGACTTCAATAGCCTGCGCCTTCGCGATCACGGCTGCGAAATCGTCTCGGGATTGTGCGAACTTTACGCAGCTTGCGCGTTCGCAGCTCCTGAAAAGAAAAGAGCTTACAGCGAAGCGATTCACGCTATGTGCGACCGCATACTTGAGGTGGGTAGGGACAAGCGCGGAATGCTT
>CAZGYL010000948.1:0-1875 GCA_964529985.1 uncultured Planctomycetia bacterium
TCTGCCCGGCACCGCCTCCCCACTCACCGGGCTGAGCAGGAAGAGCCGTCTGCACGGCCACCGAGATTCCTGTAAAGGTAACGCGCACAAGACCGCCGTCACCTCCATGACCTCCACCAGGCCCGCCGACACCTCCGCGCCCGGGCGTTGCAGCTGCATCACCGGAATCGCTGTCGGCCGTACCGTCGCTTCCGGGCAGTCCGTCCACGTTTATTTCACCGGCGATAACAGCCGCCAGACCGCCGGCCGCTCCACTTACCCGAACCACAAAAGGCTTGCGGCCGCGTGCGAAAAGCCGCGTGCCTTCAGGTACAACAAGCTGAGAGACGTGCAGCTCGCCTGCGCCCGCTCCAGGGTTCTGATTCTCGTCCCACACAAGTGTCAACTGCGTTCCCTGCCTTCGAGTGGGATCTATTCCGATCTCTGATCGCACCTGTGCGATGAAGTCATCGCTGCTGTCGTCGGGGAACTGATACAGCAGCCCTACGTCCGTGTCAAACAAATAATCCTTACCTTCTTCAAGTATCAGCTCCTCCGTTCCGGAGCCGGTGATGGGCACAGTGAGGCTGGGACCTGTTGCAACCTTCGGATCGCCTACGCCCCACTGTCCGGTTGAGTCCAACTTCGTGTAAGGATCCCGGTCCAAGGCCCGGGTCTTATTGCCGAAGGTTTCCACAATCACGCCGCCGCGCAGCGGTTCGGGCGGGTCAGTGTCCGGTTCGTCCCTGAGCGCGATGGCCGCTCTGGGGAACTGCATATTGTTTCCTTCGATGCGGCCCTGGATCGCCTGTTGCGATTCCCCGTGGCTCACCGGATCGGAACGCATGCGGATCCGCAGGCGCACTGAGCCCGCCTGCGCCATTGGATCGAGGGTTTCAGGAGGCCATGCTTCCCTGACGTTTATGTAAATGCGATAGGTGGTTCCAGGTCCTGCAAAGCAAGGCTTCTCAGGCTTTTGAACACCGCTGCCCGCAATGATCAGTTCCGTGCGGAAATCAAGCGGATCGCCGGCGTCAGGATCCGCAGCAACAACTCCGTTGACGGCCTGCCAGGTCTGTCCGTTATCCGGAGTCCATTCGACCACAGGCGTCCACTTCAACTGAACGAGAGGCTGGAAAACAGTGTAATAGAGCTCCAGAAGGTTCCCGTGCACACCGGGTGTAACCCACACCCCGCTTACAAAAGCAGGCCACGGATAGCCGAAATCTCCGAACTGAGCACCTGCACGTATAGCCGGGATTTCAACAGCATTGCTCTGCAAAGGACCCGCACGTACGGAAATGCGCACGTAGCGGACAATTGAGTCCTGGTCGAGCTTCTGTCCCAACTCCTTGGGCAGAGTGATCCGAACGCCTCGAATAGCAGGATCCGAAACTCCGGGCACCGTTATACCACGATCCTGAGGTTCAATCGCTACTTCAGGAAAGCGTTCGCTTGTCTGCCGGTTGAGGTTCATCAACTCGACGGTCGCCGAAATCACACTTGTGTCTATGTTGAGACCATACACGATGACGGTCTCCGGAATGGGCCCGCGGATAGGATCTCCTTCGATCACTCCGGGAACCCGCGGCGGGTCGGGAACAACATAACCGATAAGCTGTGGGCCCACCGTTGTAGTCTTGGGCTGCAGGGTGACGAACTGCTCCCCCTCACGAACCAGAACGTTAACCAAGCCGGAAGAGACGCCGCTGGGCACAATAAGCGAAATGAGGTTCGAGGTGAGCCTGTAGGGAAATCCGGGAATACCGTTGCTCAGAGGCTCACCCGCGCGGGTGAAAAGGATCTGAACATCACCCGGATCCGTCGGCAACCCGTGACCATGCAGCTCAACGGAATCACCGGGGAAAAAAACGTCAGGAGTAATTTGATTGACAC
>CAZGYL010000949.1:0-1868 GCA_964529985.1 uncultured Planctomycetia bacterium
CGGGAATGGTGGGCCGCAATCTGGTCAACCATACCGCCACGGGCATGGTGGGATTTTTCGAGGAGGAGGTCTTTGGGTGGAAAGGCCCGAACCAAGGGTACTGTTGTGAGGAGTTCAGAAAGGACGGGTTCATGATCGAGGTGGCCTGGGCCCCTCCTGATGTGATCGGGATCCGACTGCCAGGTTTCGGCCTCCGGCACAAGGACATGATGGCGGAGCTCAAGCACATGACCTTGTGGGGCGCAATGATCCGGGCCGCCACCCAGGGACGGGTGCTTGCGCCCAAAAAGGGATGGAGCCCTACCATCCTCTACTCCATGAACAACCGCGACGCCAAGCTCATGCAGGTGGCAATGAAGGCTACCGCCGACTTGCTCTTTGCCGCGGGCGCAAAGTACATTTGTCCGGGGATTCACAAGCTGCCTCTGGAAATCCACGATCCCCGCAAAACCGGTCTCATCCTTGAAACCGGGCTCACTGCCACGGATTTCAGCCCTATCGGTAACCATCCCCTGGGCACCTGCCGCATGAGCGAGGACAAGAGTCGGGGCGTGGTCAATTCCAGGGGGGAAACCCACGATGTGAAAAACCTTTTTATTGCCGACGGGTCCATCTTTCCCAATGCCCCCGGGGTAAACCCCCAAGTCTCGATCATGGCCCTGGGGGCTTATGTGGGAGAGAAGGCCGCAGAGGCGATCTGACTCATTTTCGACAGTTTGAGGCAAAATTTCAAGGGTTTTTCTCCGTAAGTTGTTGATTTTATTAAGGGTGAGGTTTGGCCCATCACAAAATGTAGTGCCTAATTAGTGGGAGGCAGCTCATTTTTTCTCTTGACATAAGTCAGGATATGTGCAATAATGACCGCATGTTCGTCAGGATAAAACGTAGTGTCCATAAAGGCCGAGAATATCAATACCTGCAAATCGTGGAGTCGGTGCGCCAAGGGCAAAAGGTGCGGCAGAGGGTGATCGGCAATCTGGGCCGGGTTGATGTTCTTTTGGCCGGCGATGGCTTGGACAAGCTTATCCGGAGCCTGGTCAAGTTCAGCCGTCGGTTGCGGGTGCTGGAGGCGGGGGAAGAAGCAGGTGTTGATTCCTGCCGGGCCAAGGTTTGGGGCCCGGCGCTGGTTTTTGGTCGTCTCTGGGAGAGGCAGGGCCTCCCGGAGCTGCTCTTCAAGCTCTCCGAGGGCCGTCGGTTCCGCTTCGACCTGGAGCGGGTGAGTTTTGCTCTTTCTTTGCAGCGTCTTTGCGAACCGGGCTCGGACCTTCAAGGCTCGGAGTGGGTGAAGGGAGTTGAATGTCCGGGCTTTGACGGGATCGAGCTCCAGCACATGTATCGGACGGTGGGCTGGCTTTTCGATGTTCGGCACGATCTTGAGCGGGAGTTGTTTTTCCGGGACCGCGACCTTTTCAACCGCGATCTCGACCTGGTGTTCCTGGACACGACCTCGACTTATGTTTACCGGGATCAAGAGACGGAGTGGACCCGGCGGGGGTACAGCCGGGACAAACGGCCCGATCTTCCGCAGCTGGTTTTGTGCGTTGCGGTTGACCGCGGGGGCTGGCCGATCTCATGGGAGGTTTTCCCCGGGAACACCGCTGACGTGAAGGCGTTTGAAAAGACCATCGCCAAGTTCCGGGAGCGCTTTCATATCGGCCGGGTGAGCATCGTTGCCGACCGGGGGATGCTGAGCAAGAGGACGATCAAACTTCTGGCCGGAGACGAAGCCGCTCCTTACGATTACATCTTGGGCTGCCGTTTGCGCGGGGACAAGGAGGTTGGCGAGGAGGTTTTGTCTCGCGGCGGCCGTTACCATGAGGTCTCGAAGACCCTGAAGGTGAAGGAGGTGGTTGTTGAAGGCCGTCGTT
>CAZGYL010000950.1:0-1867 GCA_964529985.1 uncultured Planctomycetia bacterium
CCACCGGAATTGGTTCCAGGCGATTCGATCGCGTAAAAGACCTGCGTGCGATGTTTCGATCGGCTGCACTTCGACCATTGTTTCCCACCTGGGTTGCATAGCTCATTGGACCGGCAGAGTCCTGAGGTGGGACCCGAAGGAAGCGCGGTTCCTCGGGGATGAGCAGGCCGACCGCATGCGCATAAGGGCCAAACGCTCACCCTGGAGGCTGTAAAAAGAGAGAAGATCCTCCTTAAAGGAGAAACCCCGAACATGCGACACCCTGTATTTCGCTTTTATCTGAAAGCCGTTCTTGCCTGCGCTCTCTCAGGCGGCGTTGCCGGTTCGGCCGTACCCCGATTCAGCGTCCCTCCGCACCAGAAGGATCTCATTGAGAAAGCTTTGCCCAAGAAGCCTTTGGTCCGGCCACGCGCTTCCCGCCGTTTGCTCATTTTCAACCTGAATGTAGGCTATCCCGGCCACCCCTCGGCAGCCAGGTCCGCTTACGCCTTTAAACTCATGGGCCGCCGTACCGGCGCCTTCGAAGCGGTGAGTTCCAGTGATCCTTCTGTTTTCGAGCCTGAAAACCTGAAGCGTTTCGATGCGGTACTCTTTAACAACACCGTGGGAAACCTGTTCACCGATCCTGCGTTGAGGCGAAGCCTCATTCGGTTCGTTTACTCAGGCGGAGGTCTGGGCGGGATTCATGGAACAAGCGTTGCTTTCACACGCTGGCCCGGCGCGGTCGAAGATTGGCCTGAGTTCGGGATCATGCTTGGAGCCAGGGGCGCACGCCATAGAGAAAGCAAAGAACTTGTGACCATAAAGCTCGATGACCCCTCGCACCCGCTTGTCAAAGTGTTCGGGGGGAAATCCTTTACCTACCGCGATGAATTCTTCCGGTTTTCAAACCCATACTCCCGCAAGCGCCTGCGCGTGCTTTTAAGCATTAACACAGAAAAGACGGACCTGAGGCCCCGGGGCCCGTGGACGAAGCCCGAACGCCGGGACAATGATTACGCGCTCGCATGGGTACGCAGCTACGGCAGAGGCCGAGTTTTTTACTGCACAATAGGGCACAATTCTTACGTGTTTTGGGATCCGACGATGTTGCGTTTCTACCTGGGCCTTATCCAATTCATTCTCGGTGACCTGAAGGCGCCCACAACCCCGAGCGCATTTCTTTCTCCCGAAACCCGGGCGCTTGAAAAACTCTGCTGGCGCCTTGCAGCAAGCCCCTCACAGGGAGGCTCCCTGCTCGATCACGCAGCAACCGCGGAAAAATCAGGTTTCCTTTATCTTGAAGCCAAGTTCCGCTGCAAGGTTTCGAACGATTCGGAAAAGCGGCTTGATTGGACGCTGACCCCTGAAGAAAGAGAGAAGATAAGGCTGAGCTTAGACACTCACCACGTGCGCCTCCTCTGCCTTTCGGTCTCCCGCCTGCCTGAAAACCAATCCGAGCTTGAAAAACTCTTCGCCTTCGCCCGGCGCATGGGGATCGAAATTCTTACAGTCGAACCGAAAGCCGGGATCCTCAAAGAGCTTGAAGCTCTCAGCCGAAAGTACGATCTTAAGGTCGCTTTTGAAATGAAGGGAGTTGCGGGCGTCAGGCGCTGGGCCAACCTCCTCAAAGCCCGTGACCGAAAAATAGGGATCTGCCTCACCGTTTCGGACGCCGCTTCGGTGGACGGGGCCTGCGCTCAGGCAGGAGACCGCTTAATTGCGGTGCGCTTTGCGGGAAGCCTCGCCCGCCGGTTCGATCCGAGAACCAAGGAAGCCCGCTTGCTTGCCCGAACGCTTCAAACCATCGCAGACCGAGGACCACTCGTCTTTCTATATAGGCGTGCATAATTCGTAGAATCTTGTTCTCGTTTGTGGTCAAGACAAC
>CAZGYL010000951.1:0-1867 GCA_964529985.1 uncultured Planctomycetia bacterium
GATCTCAGCAAGAACGGCTTCATCGTCGTTCCGCCGACAACGTGCCTCGCCTATAACAAAAATCGATTTCCCTTCACTGTTGAAAGTTATGGCGGCGGCCCAGGGCCGTATGGTTTTGTTTTCTGAGGGCTGAAGCAAAGGCGAGGCCCCCGATTTTATTCTGCACGCTTCGGAGAGGAGAACCAGCACTTCGGGAAATGCCGCTCGATCGCCTCCCTGCCACCTTTGAAAAGCTTGCCCCGCCGCCTTGCGGAAGCTCGGAGGCACGGCCTTTTCAAATCGAACCGGTCTTGCGTCGGGCGTCAGATAGAAAAAACTCTGAGTGCTGTTCTGGTTGCGCGTCAGACTCTCCCAATCACACAAGCGCCGCGCAGCTTCAGAGAAAGCTCGTACACTGATTGTGCCTTGCGCCCTTACCCCTACCGTTCCTCCCCGGTTTACAGGGAGGACAGACACAGCCGGCTCCTTCCCCGGCTCTTCGGCAACGGGAGTCCCCGCACAACCTGCGAGGAGAACCGAAGCCGCAAGCGCGCAGCACAGCACGCGGCGCCCGAGGCGGAATCGAGTCATAACTTCAACGGCGCTTGCGCTTCTTGCCTCCCCGCGGCTTCCAAGTGTCGTGTTTGTTGCGCTTCCCCGTTCCTCGCTTCTGTCCTTTCTTGGCCATGGTATTGCGCCTCAAACCTCAAGCTTTTTCTGTTTCAATGGACCAGATCCTGCCCGACATGACAACATTCCGGTATTCTGAAAGGTACCAGAGCCGTTCGAGTACGTCAATGTTATCGGCCGGCATGTCGGAAGCCTTCGTGGGTGCTGCGCAGCGGGCAACGACTCGGCCGTTGGTGCGTCTTGTTAAGCTGAGGCGGCTTTGCCTGCGTGCCGGAATCCAGAGGACCTCACCGTTGCAGCCCGGCGGCCGATGGATAATAGGAGCAAAGGCTTTTCCGCAGTAAGCCTCTGCGCGCCTCAGAACTGCGGCTTGCTTTTGTTGTTGGAAGTCTTCAGGTGAGTTGCGAAATGCCAGGTAAGGACTCCACACGGTCCCAACCATGGACGGGGAAGGCGGAACTCGAAAACCACACCGCCGGTTGCCGCCTTGAGAGCAGGGGAGAGGGTGTAAGTCTGCTGCTTGCCTCAGGTGCGCTCGTTTCCGCTCTGGGCCTTCAAGCAGGTGCGCACTTCCTTAAAAGCTCTTTTGTGGAAGCGCTTTCATGGCATTTCGGTATCGCCGCACTGTGCGCGGTAGCTTCTTACATTCTTTTCCGTACCTTCCGGGCGGCTTCGGAGTTGAAACGGCGGGAGGAGCTCCTCCGCGAAAGGGTCGGCGCTGAAAGTCTTTTCGCACAAATAGCTCCGATCGACCCCGGAGAAAGGGTCAGAAGGGCTGATTCGGCCGTCGGTCCGATCCTCGATGTTCTTCTTTTTGTTTTGACGGGAGCGCTGGCGCTTCATTTCTGGACGGAGCGTCCGACAGGGCCGTTTCACCCTGCCGCCGGCAGCGCCCTGCTTGCGTTCGTAGCCTTTGCAGCCTACGTGGCCGGCAGATACCTGTCCGCTCTGGCTGAAAGCGGGCCGTGGCGGCCGTTGGGATCCTCTGCTTCGTGGACCACGGCGGGTGGGCTCGCAGCTTTCCTTGGGGTCTTGGCGTTTGGCTGCGCTCATGCAGGCTGGACCCGACCTATAGGGATTCTGGATTCTCTGCCGGCTGTTTGGTTTTCACTCCTCGCATTGGAGCGCGCGCTTTTTCTGCTCGGCCGCATGTACGGCTTGAGGCCTGCAAAGCTTTCGCCCGGAAGAAGCAGGATAGTGGATGCAGTCGCTTCACCCGGCAGCGCGGCGGAGTCTCTGAACGAAGCTCTTGCGTACA
>CAZGYL010000952.1:0-1865 GCA_964529985.1 uncultured Planctomycetia bacterium
TCTTCGTCTTGTAGGACCAACCGGTTCCGAGTCAGGATTTCATTGACAACCACAACAGCGGCCGAGGCCGGCCTGGAGCAAAAGGCGACCCCCACAAGGAGTGCCGGAAAGAACCATACCGAGCTGATGGGGTTCCGCTCGGCCTGAAAGCAACAGGCAAGTAGAAAACGTAGCATTGAGACTCACTCCGCCCGTACCTGACCGCAGACGTTTTTCGGCCGCTTACCAGTTTATGCCCTCTGAACAACGGAAGCAACGCTGTAGAGGCGGGGAAAATCAGGCGGAAAAACGCCTTTGCACCAAATAGCTTCAATCCGGCGTTCCGCCGGCCGGGCGAAGCGCAGGAGGCGACTTCGACTGCGGAATGCCTGCTCCGAGGAAAAAAGCCGGAAGTTCGACTCTGCTGTAAGTACTTTCTCTCGTTCTTGCCCACCCCGTTTTCACGTACCCGCGAATCACATCCCCCTCTTCGAGGTTGACATCAAGCATCAAGGTGCGCTGTTCGTCATCGCTGTCGATCGCTTTTTCCGGATTGTTTTCTCCATTACGGCGACCGGTCCCCGTCCGTTCGCAAGCAGGGCGATTTCATTCTTCTCCGGGTCATATACACAAATCTGATTGCCTCCGAGTTGTAACAAGACTATGTCCCCAGGCAGGTGGGTTGCGTTTCTGACCGACCACGCAAGGAATGGAGTTTCAAGGGAAAACGAAACTTGTTTCCCCGAATTCGTCTCTATCCCGCGGAGACCCTCAATCGGCCAAAACCCGGAGCGAAACTTCCAGGAGCTTGATTCGGCTGCCCCCAGTTTAGGTACATCTCCGAAGTTCAACCACGTCCCTTCGTATTGAGGCGGATCAGTATTCATGCTGCGCCATGAGGGTGCAGCTACGGAAGCCACCCGTTCGCAAACCGTAACAAAGCTTGGTTTACGTCGGTACCCGCTTTCCAGACGGGCAACAAGATCCCAAAAATCCGTCTCTCGGTGTGACGGTTTTACAAGCAGACGGTCGTTTGGGTCTGCTGAGTTCAAATCGAATATTTTCCGCCACTCCCGCTGCTTAAGAGATCCCCCGTAAACATCCCCGTCATCAACGGAAATGAAATACACAAGCACCTTTTCCGGCAAAGAGATGGAAGAAATATCGACAACCTTTGTCTGTGTGTAAAGCGACGTTCCACTCGCCAGCCAGTACCACCCGAACAGGATCCCATACGATAGAGTTTGGATAAGAAAGGAGCCGGAGATTGATTTGCGCATCCAATGTGGATCTCCTCTAAAGGCGAGAGCGACAAACGGGAATTCAAGAACGAGCGTAAATAGATAGGTAAAAGCGACCATACCCCAGAGAAAAGCCCACGCGGTTTCCAGTCCTACCGACAGGGCGCGCCCTACGCCATTTGCGATTACAAAGCCGCCTAACCAGGCGGACAGGTAGTTGGCAAAGATCAAGAGGCCGATGCATTTGGCTTTCGGGAGGCCGAAGACCTTTGCCAGCACGGCGCCTTCAAAAAGGCCTATGATAAGGTTGCCGAACACCAGGTGAAGCATGCCCGCCCACATCAGCGACGTTCCAGCATTGGCCTGCGCCACGGAAGGTATAAGGCAGACCAGGAGGACCGCCGGTATATTGCGTTTCAGTGTCATTTTAGAACTCTGGCGGGGCCTGGCTCCTTTTTCTCTGCAAATTTCCCGGGAAGCGGTCCACACAGCGCACCTCCGTGTCATCACCTCCTTTTTCGATTATGCCCGGAGCCAGGACCAAGTCAATCTTATGGTAGGCCTTGTCATGTTCCTCGTTAATTTCGTGCTAACTGGGTTGGGTTAGTCACGTTCCCGGCGGGATCAGACGGTATTGGAGGCGGG
>CAZGYL010000953.1:0-1864 GCA_964529985.1 uncultured Planctomycetia bacterium
GATCCGGGCTCCATCGCCGAAATAAACCGCAAGCCCCTCTATAAGCCACATGGGCACGTTGCGGAAGTCGCGCAGAACTTTCCCCTGGAACTGGTGGGTCCCTTCATGTGCAAGCACATTGAATGTGGTACTCGTCATGCCGAAGGTCCCGTGGTAAGCGCACAGGACCCCGCTTAAAGGATCGTAGAAACCTCCGACACCCCAGAACATCCCTGTTTCGCCGCGGAAATCATCCCCGTTACGGTATATACGTACGAGGCTTTTACCCCTTCTGCCTTTCCGCTCGGCAGGGAAGTGCTTCGCAAGAACCGCGTAGAGCTTCTCCATAAGGTCGGCATAGCGCTTGGTCACTTCGCGCGTGGAGTTGCACTGAATGACGTAATGCGGTGTCTTTATCTCGTAATGCTTACTCCACGGTACACCGAGGTACTCCTTCGCCATTTGTTTCTGAAATTCCTCGGCGTCCCTCCTGCGCTTCTTGCGTTCGGCTGCGAATCTGGCCAGATCCTTCGCAGACCATTTCGGCTCAGGAAGTATACGGCGCTTCGGTAAAGGCCATTTTTCTTCTTTTTTTACTTCAGTGACTTCAGTGCCTTTTGATCCGGGCGGCACAAGAATTCCGTTCTGGAGCTTGTAACCCTCCTTGAGCTTCTTCTTTACTTCAGCGCGATCCAGCCACACTCCGTTCAACTGAGCATGCCCCAGAGCAAGGTGAGCTTTGCGGTGCTCCGGATCCAATCGCAGAACATGCTTAAAACAGAACACCGCCTCGACCTTAAGCTTCCGCTTGTAGCACTGATACCCCAAGCTGTACCAAGCAGCGGGCGTGTTCTCGGTCCTGCGCCACAGGTTGCGTATCTCTTTGCGTGCCTCGCGATCGCCCCGGCTTACCGTCCAAACCTCATCCTTACCGTAGCGCTTTAAAGCACCGCGCACCACGATCTCAACACCGTCGGGCGTAACCTCCTTTATCTGGCCCTTTACAAGAGAGCCGTCTTCAAGGAGCAAAACGTCCTGAGATCCGAAGTCCGGAAACGGCGGCGGGGCACTGGTAGGCGCAGCATCAAGCAGGCCGCAAATCAGAAAGAACGATAAAGCCCACAGGAAGACTGCCTTACCCGCTCTTTTCCCTGCGCCGATTCTCATATCTCCACCTCCACAAAGGGAAAACCGGTCTTTCTTCTTTAATGACGAAGCTCCGCTTCGGTTTTTCCGGTCCGTCCCTGTGTTTTCGACCCGCAAGCGCAGGGCCACGCTCAATCCCCCGCACAAGCTTTTGCAGTCTTCATTGTATCCGGGCCCCGGCGCAGGAACAAGAAAATTGCCCGGCTCTCATTCCCCCCAAAGGTTCTTTGCGGCTTTCCGGCGCTCGGCCTCCAGCTCCCCGGCGGCTTCCCGGCGTAAAGCTTCCTCGAACCAACCTGGGCGCAGTTCCCCCTCCAGCACAAGCTCCCCCAGGAGCACCGGCGCGGCGGGGCTTTCGATCGTCACAACCCCGACTCTCTCGGTTCGGGGCAGGGAGGGGAGTTTCGCGGCCAGAGTCCCGGTTGTAATTGAAAAAGGGCGTATCTTGCCAAAAGCATAACTCAGTCGCTTGCCCGTATCAGCGAATCTGAAAGCAACACGACCTCTGCCGGGATCAACGCCTTTGGGATCCTCATGAAGCGCATACCACCTTGAGGCTTGGGCGCCGCGCACCAGAACGCAGTTTGAAGGCACCAAAATCGGCCGCCCTGCAAGATCGACCGCTTGGAGTTTTTCCCGTAAGCCCACAGCAAAAAGGACCGCGCTTCCGCCAAGCGGCGCGCTGAACCGCACGCGGAAGTCAGCAGGCCCGCGGTGCGGAAACATGGCGATTCCGCTC
>CAZGYL010000954.1:0-1862 GCA_964529985.1 uncultured Planctomycetia bacterium
CGCTCTCGGCATCCGCATAACCCACCGTTTGGGGTTCGGCTATGCCGTAGGAGAACGCACGCCGTGAGCTCCCTGCTTGCACTCGCTTACGCACTTTCGCTGCTCGTTACAGGGTTTGCGCTTGTGCGCTACTTGTGGCCCGATTCCACCCCCGGCCTTGCACTTGCTCTTGCATTTGGAACAAGCGCCGTGCTTAACGCAGGTCTCTCTTTCCTACGGCTTTGGACCCAGGCCCTAAACCTTTCGTTTCAAGCTCAGGCGGTCTCCGCCGCCGGGGTTCTGAGCGCGGTATTCCTTCTGTACGCATGGAGGCGGTCCTCCCATGTACGCCGCCCTTCGACCCGTGAGCCTGTGTTTGCAAAACGCATGGCCTTCACCCTTGTCGCGCTCCAGATCCTTGTTTGCTTCTCGATCTTTGTTTAAGCCCGCCACGGCGGCATCGACGCCTGGCTGCACTGGAACCTCAAGGCACGATACCTCTGGCGGAGCGGCCCGCACTGGCAAGACTTTTTCAAAGCCGGCCTCGGCTTTACACACCCTGATTACCCGCTTCTTCTGCCGCTCAACGTAAGCACTTTTTACACGTTGCTGCAGAATGATCCCGCTTCTGTGGGGATTTTTGTCGCCGCGGGGTTCACCCTAAGTCTCATCCTTCTTCTTTACGCAGGAGGAAAACTGCTCTGCGGAACCGGAGCGCGCCCGCTTGCCGTTTTCCTCCTTGCACCCACAGTGGGGGCAACATGCGCAAAGCAATATGCAGACCCACCGCTTGCGTATTTCTTTCTCGCCTCGGCACTGTGCCTCCACCAAGCGTTTGCAAGCGGCCGTTCGAGGCTCTTTCTTCTTGCAGGCATTGCGGCGGGAGGAGCCGCTGCAACCAAGAACGAGGGGATCGCCTTTTTTGCGGCCTCGGTTGCAACCGTTCTCATATGGATTTCAATAAATCGGTCGAAGAAAAATTTTTCCGGTTTTTTGTACTTTCTCCTTGGAGCTGCACCCGGCTTGGTTCCTACGCTTCTTTTCAAACTTCTGGTAGCACCTTGCGCCGCAGCGGTTGAACGAACAGGACTCAGCGCCTTGTATCTCACAGCGGACTGGGCTGATCGTGCTCTTTATGCTTTCGGCCAGCTTTTTGCCTTTCTCCTGCGGCCGGGCACATGGGCGTGGATTCCGCTCGTTTTCGCCTCGGTATGCCTGGCCCGCCTGCTCGCCCTGCGCTTCCGCCCCTGCTTGAGCCCGGCTTTCCGTTCGGCCTTCCTTCCTGTTTTCTTCATGCCCGCGGCGTATCTGGCAGCTTACTTGGTGGCTCAAAACGTCGAGCCCCACTGGCTCATAAGAGCTACGGAAAACCGGCTCTTTCTCCAAATCTGGCCCTCCTTGGTCCTAGCAGGTTTCATGCTCCTCACTTGCGAGGGGAAAGAAGCTTGCGCTAAAGTTGTAAAGGGCACTCAGAAGTTGAAAAATTCGCGCATTCGATAAGGACATCCTCAATCAAGGAAAGAAAAAGTGATCTTACGCAGGACCCTTTTCGTCGCTCTTCTCTGTGCGGCTTCGGCCGGATACAGCCGGCCCGTTGCAAGTTCCTCCCACCCGGTGTGGCCGCGTTTCCGGGGCCCGAACGGAACCGGGATCGGCGTTGCTCCCGAGGTGCCTTCGGTTTGGGACGATTCCGCGATCCGCTGGTCGTTTGATTTGCCCGGCAAAGGGCACTCCTCGCCCGTTGTTTGGCGCGACAGGTTGTATGTGACCTCCGCGGACGCAAAAAAACGGGAGCTCATACTGAGCTGTCTTTCTGCAGCCGGCGGCTCGCTGCTTTGGGAGAAAAGAATTCCGATCAACCCGTACCGCATGAACCGCGACAA
>CAZGYL010000955.1:0-1851 GCA_964529985.1 uncultured Planctomycetia bacterium
TGCGAATTCGATTCGGCTTTCAACTACGATCCCCAGCGGGGAACTGGTTCATCAATGTTCGCGTAAGGCGCAAAACCTCTTTGCTCAAACCGTCCGCCGACTCGATGGCTCTCCGAAGGCAACGTATGGCAAGGCAACTGGTTGAAAAGGTAACGGCTTTTGAGGGAATGCCCCGACTTATTGTTTCCTGCCAGCCGGGCTGCAACTGGAGGCGCGCTTCGGACTATTGGCGTCTTTGAAAACCGCGGGTCTGGGCGAGTTTCCAGCTCCGGCCGCCGTCTTCCGACATAATGAGTGCCCTGTGGTCGGCCGGATAGTCGTTTCTGTAAAACCAGTAAGTCGACCAGTAGTCGTACGAAAGAAACAGACGTCCAATGCGGTCGATGGTCAAACGGTGGTAGAAGATGCTGTATTCGGAAAACGCAGCCTCAACGAGGATCCGCGGCGGCTCCCACGATTTCCCGGGCGGCTTTCTCTGGTAGGCGAGAGTTGCGTGAATCGCAAGAGGGAACGGCTTTTTCCTCCGCCGCCACAGGCGGAAAACGAGGTGTAATGTGTCGTCACGCCCGCAGACAAAGCCAATGTAAGTTTGCGGCAGTCCCCGTTCGACGCTTTGAGGTTTTGTCCACCCCTCATGCGCCGTATTGGGTTTGAGCGAACGTGCGTAGTTGAAAGGGCTCCCGTGGGTTCCTGTAAGCGCGTGAAGGTATCCCCTGCTGTCCATCACAATGGAGGGGCGGTTGTGGACATCGTTTGGAGGGGCCCCGTAGCCAATGAGAACCGGGTCACCGAGAAGCCGCCCCTTCGCCTTGTCGTAAGTTACGACGTACGCTGGAGTTCCCGGGACCTTGATCGAGGGATCGGTGGCCTCCGCCCATATTACATGTACGCGTGATCCTCTTGAAACAACAGCCGAAGGCACGCCGGAGTGTGATGCAACCCCAAGGCACTTTTGAGACAAAACTACAGGCTTGTGGATAAGAAGCCGTTCGCCCCTTTTCTCAACTATTATCAGCTCGAGCCTGTAGATCCGCCTCCAGAAGACTTTAGGATCCCGTGACAGAAAGACGGCACGGACGATCGCCGGAGGTCCTTCGGGCGTGTTGTGTCCTGAGAACTGCTCGATGTCATAGGCTCCCGATCCTCCGATGTCATAGGCCCGGAAAGTCCTTCCCCTGTCTCGGGAGTGGAGAAGATAAGCTTTGCCGCCGGACTTGGTTATAAGATAGACGTCATTGTCTTTATCAAAGGCGATCTTGCTGTCGGACTTGGTAGTCCGAACAGGGATGGGTATGGATTCGGGCTGCTTCCATTTGCCTCCCGAGAGAAAGAAAAGCTGCTTGTCGCCGCGGATAAAGGGCGTGTTTTCAAGATCGAAGTAAGGCTCCCATTGCACGGGGAAATCGGGCAGCCAGCCGAACTTTTGGTTCTCGTGGCGATAAGGATCGAGGAAAATCGGCAATCTAAGCGCCCGGGAGGCGGGGGGCTCGCCTGCTTTAACAATGAGAGTTGAGTATGTTGAAAAAGCCGGATCAGGAAGAGGCTTTGCACGTATGTGGCAAATCCGAGCTTCCCCGTCAGGTGGTATTTCAAATCTCAAAGTAACGTTCCCTTGCGATCGCGCCCTCAGTGTGATCCTCCGGCGGTCGATCTCAACAGGCCAGCAGCAGCCCGGAAATTCAACGCTCAGAGAGAAATCAGCTTTCTTGAAGCTGTTGTTGTGAATCCGGAATGAGATCTCCTTGGTCCGGCCCTTTTCTCCGTAAACGGTCACGTTGTAGGGGAACAGAATCCACCTGTATTTCAAGAAGGGAAACCAAGAGGCAGGATCAGGAGTCCACAGGCAGCTGT
>CAZGYL010000956.1:0-1851 GCA_964529985.1 uncultured Planctomycetia bacterium
AGATTTGGGGAAGGGGGGGATGCGCCCGCTAATGCGGGCACCCAGCGTCCAAGGGTGTCTACGAATTACGCACGGTCATATAAAAGCACGGCTGTAAACGCGAAAGGAGCGTTTTTCAGTCGGAGCATTATCACTCGACTTTTGCACTTTTCGCCGGTGCCTGTTGGTGCTTCTGGGACGAAAAAACGGCAAGGTTGGAGTAAAAACCGGGTGGGGACCGGGAAACGAGGATCGGGTGGAGATGCGTTTTTCCGCCTTTGAAAGAAACAAACGCTTCCGCACGAAGGGCGTGGTATTCAGGAAACAAAGTTCCTACAGCGGAAAGGAAAAACGCCTCCGAGCGGGTCTTTCCGGGATCAAGAGAGACTCAGATTTTGCGGTTCGACTTTCCAAGGAGGTGTACTCCAAGGGGAAATTCGCACCCTTATTTTCGTCTTCTTGGAGTTGCAGATTTCCACTGTGCCCTTTGAGGAGGTGGTTACGGTTTTCAGAATAATCGAAGCGAGGTCCTTGTCCGGAGACGCCCTTTAGAGCTACGATGGCCCTCTGCAGGTTTTTCCGTGCAATCAAACGGCAGGAGTTAAGCTGCTCCACGCGGAGGCAACTATGCAGAGAGATCACCTTAGGAAGATAAGCCTTTCGGTCCTCCTTCTCGGTTTCGCGGTTTTCGGTGCGGACTGGCCGCAATTCCGATTCGATTCTTCGCGAAGCGCTGCAAGCCCCGAAGCGCTCCGGCCGCCGCTTCATCTTGCTTGGAAGCTCAATTTGCCGCGCCCGCGTTCTTGGACCTACGATCCCAGACTGGCCTTCGACGCTTCCTATCAGCCGGTCTGTCAGAGCGATATCTTGGTTGTGACCTCGATGGTAACCGATTCCGTCGAAGCTTACGACGTGCATTCGGGCCGCTTGCTTTGGCGTTTCTTCACCGGCGGACCCGTCCGCTGTGCAGCATGCCTTTGGCGCGGGAGGGTTTACGCCGCTTCCGACGACGGAAGTCTTTACTGCCTTGACCTGAAAACAGGGGCACTCCTGTGGAAGCGGAATGACCTGCCTCCGGGCTCTCGGTACCGCTTGGTTCTTGGAAACGGCAGATACATTGCCTTGCGTCCCGCACGCGGAGGGCCGGTGATTCACAACGGCGTTCTCTACTACGCCAAAGGGGTATGGCCTTTTGAGCAAGTTTCGGTTTTTGCGCTCGACCCGCTGAGCGGTGATCTTCTGTGGGCGAACCACGACGCCGGTCTTATCCGCCGGGGACTTTTGGATCACTCCACGCGGCGTGACACCGGGATCTCCCCGCAGGGCTACCTGGCGGTGCTCGGCAACCGCCTGATAGTGCCGAGCGGGCGAGCGTTGCCGGCGAGATTCGATCTTCGCAAAGGCACCATGGATCCCTACGACTCGCGATGGGGAGGTCGGGAAGGACTGGCCAAAGGCTGCTGGTTTATCGGCGGTAAGGGGCGGTACTTTGCCATCGGAGGGGATCTTTATGAGACTGCCAAGTGGCGGAGAATCGATGTCGATCCTGCGAATCAAAAGGAACTCGGTACGTTCCGGGATTTTGTGTTTGACGGCCGTGCGGCGTATTTCTCGCTGCCTCTCAACGTGCCCCGCGGATATCGGCCGGTCGGTTCCGGTTATAAGGAAATAGTGGCGTTGGATCTCAGCAGCGAGCCGCAGGTAAAACGGGTAAAACACAAAACTGGAAGAATTCTTCCAAAAGCCTCTTTTCCGGAGCTCTTCAGAGCTCCTGCAGACAACGTGAAGATCCTGATAAAGGCCGGAGAATTCTTGTGTGGCGGAAAAGAAGGTCTCGTGCGTATCTACCGGATAAAAAAGAATCCACAAAGT
>CAZGYL010000957.1:0-1847 GCA_964529985.1 uncultured Planctomycetia bacterium
CAAGCCGCAGAAGCGCTGCATGATCCTGCGGTGTGATCCGCTCAAGGCGGAAGCGGAAGTACGCCTCGTGATCTTGGGGAGATACTTCAGCGGGTGCGGCTCCTGCGCGCAGGAAAATGAGGAAAAGGGGTGTCAGGAGCGCTGCAGTTCGCCGGAGCACCGGCCGCGTCGGTTTTCCACACATTGTATGAACAGCGAAAAGAACTTCTCTCCTCCCCATAGTGGTACAGGCGGAGTTAAGGGGTTTCTGAATGGGCAAACTCCCTCAGCTTTTTTCGGGGACGTATTTCCATGGTACCGCACCGGGGCTTAGAGGACGAGTGAGGTTGCGCCGGAGGGCCGTGTCGGCGACAATAGGGGATCCGCCGCCGGGAGGGCGGTTCGGCAGGTAGGTTGCGGGGCTTTGCGCCCCGCGATGTTCAGTGCGGAGCGAGCGACGGCGGAGTGCCGGGGAGGAGACCGCATGGCAAGACTCAAAGGAAAGGTCGTAATAGCTCAAGGGGGAGGGCCTACTGCGGTTATCAACCAGAGTCTGGTCGGAGCCGTGATCGAGTCGCGGAAGTTCCCTGAGATAACCCGTGTCTGGGGAGCGGTCAACGGAGTGCGGGGAATCATTGAGAAGCGTTTTGTGGATCTGACCGAAGCTACGACCCACAACCTGGAGCTGGTGGCGCGCACCCCCGCTGCGGCTCTTGCTTCAACGCGCGACAGGCCCGATGAGGCTTACTGCAAGAAGATCTTCGACATATTCAAGGAAAATGACGTGCGTTACTTTTTCTACATCGGCGGGAACGATTCGGCCGACACGGTGAGGATCGTAAATCAGTACGCCGAGCGGGAAGGTTACGAGCTCAGAGCGATCCATATTCCCAAGACGATCGACAACGATCTTGCTGTGACCGACCACTGCCCGGGCTACGGTTCCGCGGCGCTTTTTGTAACTTGTGCTTTCAGTGGTGTGAACTGCGACAATTACTCCCTGCCCGGTGTATACATAGGTGTCGTTATGGGCAGGCACGCAGGGTGGCTTACGGCCGCTTCATGCTTGGCCAGGAAGCACGAGGACGACGGCCCTCACCTGATCTATCTCCCTGAACGGCAGTTTTCCATTGATAAGTTTCTTGCCGATGTCGATGCGGTTTACAAGCGTTACGGCAGGTGCATGGTGGCGGTTTCGGAGGGGGTTTGGGCGAGCCGCGATGACAAAGGCAAAGCGATTCCTCTTGCAGCCGACCTCATGCGCCGTGCCGGGAGGGAGCCGCAGGTGGACGCCCACGGTAACGTGCAGCTCTCAGGCGGTGCTTTGGCGGACGAGCTCGCTGACGCGGTCAAAAAGCAGCTCAAGATCAAGCGTGTTCGAGCGGACACTTTCGGCTACCTGCAGAGATCCTTCCCCGGCATAGTCTCGACGGTCGACGCCAGAGAGGCCCGCGAGGTCGGCGAGAAAGCGGCGCAGTACGCCTGCTGGCATAACGTGGACGGATCGGTGGTTATCAAGCGGGTGGGCGATTACGCTGTGCGTTATGAACTGGCGGGGTTGGAAGAAGTTGCGGCAAAGACCCGGACGATGCCTGATGAGTTCATAACTCCCGAGGGAAACAACGTAACGGATGCGTTCCGGAGTTACGTGCGGCCTCTTATAGGGGAAGATGTGCCGTATTTGGAGCGCCTTTGGGCTCCGCGAGCAGCGTTGACTTAAGGGATGCGCGAGGAGGGAAGACACGAGAAGAGCTATCCCGTCGATTGGTTGGAAACCGAACAGGGACCGTGAAGCGACGGGGGTGCACATTAGGAGTTCGTCTTCTCGTGTCTTTCCTCCGAGCAAGCATTCCGCACCCACTAGATTT
>CAZGYL010000958.1:0-1839 GCA_964529985.1 uncultured Planctomycetia bacterium
CAAAGAGGCCCGCGAGGGCGAGCTTATTCCGGTCACCCCGGTAAACGGAGCAGGCTCACCCCCCACCTCGAACATCTTTGTGGTTCCCGTGCCCGAAGCACTACCGTTAAGCGTAAGGCCGGAGCTTTCAGAAGGCGTGATACGAATTGTGCGCGGCTTCAGAAGAGGATTCATAAACGGAGATCACAAGGTCGACTTGGCTGATGTGATCTACTCGCTTCGATACCTCTTCGCCGACGGCCCTCCTCCCGGGTGCATGAAAGCTGCGGACACAAACGATGACGGCAAAGTGGACATCGCAGATACGATTCTGCTTCTGGGTTATCTCTTCAGGCATTCAACCCCTCCCGATCCCCCGTTTGAGGCCTGCGGCTCCGATCCCACGCCCGACGACCTCACCTGTGATCATCCCACAGGCTGCTGAGCCGGCCTTAAGCCCCAAGTCCGGCCGTCTCCCGAGGTCCGGAAAACTCTTCGCTCCCGCCACCGTGTGCCGATATTATGTAATGGCCCCTTGCGCATGCAGGGTTTCGGTACCTTCGCAGCGCATGCTCGGAGTTGAAACAACAGGAGAGGTGACAAAGGGAAGAATGAGCGACCGACTTTATCTTTCACCACCCGCTCTTACAGGCGGCGAGTGGGATCTTATAAAAGAAGCGCTCCAGAGCAATTGGATCGCGCCGCTGGGCCCGCACGTTGCGGCGTTTGAGGAGGAATTCGCAAAGACGGTCGGAGTCGGCCATGCGGCGGCCACTTGCTCCGGCACTGCGGCGCTTCACCTTGCAGTTAAGCTTGCAGGTGTAAAGCCCGGCGACGAAGTTATCTGCTCGACCTTCACATTTGCCGCAACAGCCAATGTCGTACTTTACGAGAAAGCCCGGCCGGTTTTTATAGACAGCGACAGATCGACCTGGAATATCGACCCTGCGCTTCTTGAGGAAGAACTTGCTGAATGCGCCCGGCGCGGCCGGCTCCCCAAGGCCGTTATCGCGGTCGCCATCTACGGCCAGAGTCCCGACTACGATCGAATCCTTTCGGTCTGCCGGACCTACGGCGTCCCTCTTATTGAAGACGCATGCCAGTCCCTGGGGGCCAGGTACCGCGATAAGCCGGTAGGCGGTTTCGGGCTTTTTGCAGCCTTCAGCTTCAACGGCAACAAGATCATAACCACTTCAGGCGGCGGCATGTTGGTCTCCGACGACCGAGAAGCAATCGAGCGGGCGAGATTCCTTGCTTCCCAGGCAAGGGAAGGGGCCCCGGGTTACGTTCACAAGGAACTGGGATACAACTACCGCCTCTCGAACCTGCTTGCAGCCTTGGGACGCGCCCAACTTAGAACCCTTCCGGAAAGGATCCAGGCCAGGCGGCGCAACTACAACTGGTACCGGGAGCGCCTTTCCGGCATGCCGGGAATAAGTTTCATGCCCGAGGCTCCCTACGGCAGCTGCACCCGCTGGCTTACCTGTATAACGGTCGATCCTGAAGCTGCGGGCTTCAGCGCGCAGGAGCTCGCGCAAGCACTTGCCCGCGAGAATATTGAGACCCGGCCCCTCTGGCGGCCGCTTCATACCCAGCCGCTTTTTGGAGGATACAGGGTGCGGGGAGGTGCTGTGGCGGAAGATCTCTTCAAGCGGGGGCTTGCTCTCCCAAGCGGTCACTTCCTCACGGAACGAGACGTTGACCGGGTCTGCGATGTGGTGCGAAGGCTTGCGGCTCAAGGCGGCGGCGGGCGCACCGACCGATCCTGCACCGTGTCCCAGAGGTAGAGCCCCACACCGATCCAGATCAAAACAAAAGTAACCGCTTGGGCCAAAGAAAAGCGCTCGTGGTAGGCGAAGA
>CAZGYL010000959.1:0-1820 GCA_964529985.1 uncultured Planctomycetia bacterium
AACTTGAACAGCTCGACGAACTTCTCGAAGACATAGATGCCGAGCTGCAGCCTGCTTCCTTTACATACGGAGAGGAGGAGGCACAGCCCTCTTCGGAGCGGGAAGAAAGCGAAGAAGACCACCAGGCTGAGGAGCCTTCCGTATCTGCTTTTGAAGGCGCAGCGGTCACCATCTTGGCCCTCAAGAGCCATGCACGCGTTGCAGGCGCCTACGTGCGCGTTATGAATGTCGTGGACTTTGTTGAGGATCCCGAGGGAATAGAACCTTTTCTTGGAGCGATCATCATTTGCCCTGCGCCTGATATCGGAGGCTATTTGACCGTATCCCGCGCACTTATACGCAATCGCCTCAAGCAGTACGGAATTCCGCTTGCCAAGATCGTACTTACAGGTGCGCCCGAAGTATTGGTTCTGCGCATCAAAGCACAGGCGCCGCAGGAGAAGGAACCTGAGGGTGAAAAACAGCCCTCCGGAGTGCAAAAAGATCAGCCTGTGCGGATCGTGCGTGCAGGTCGTTTCTTCAGAATCGAAGAATGGGGCGAAGCGCTTCGGGCGGCGAAAGTCGGGGAAATCCTTATGGTCAAGGACCGCAAAGGGCGGCTTTTCCGCGCCCGCGTAACCGGTCCGGATACGGTTGTTCCTGTTGAGGAAGAAAGTTCCGGCGCTCGTGAAGAGCGGGAGTGACGCCATGCAGGCTGTAAGAAAATCTGCAGCTTTTCTGTTTGCTTTTTCGGTTCTTGCAGCGCAGCTTCGGGTTCAAGCCTCTCCTGCGCCTCTCTCAGGAAGGCGTGTCTCGCCTTTTCGCTCTCGAAGCTCGGAAACAGGCGCCGGTACATCGCGCTTCTCGCTTTGGGCGAAACAGGGAGACGGGAAGATCCACCCTCTCTACCAGACGGGAATCCGCCCGAGGCGGCGGATCTCAGAAGGCGATATCATCCACATCCTCGTCAATGAGAGCGTCATGGCCACGATTACGGCCAACACCGACCTTAAGCGGCGTTTCGAAGTGGACGCGCAGGTCAAAGACTGGGTGCACTTCGACGGCCTCACCAGGTTGATCCCTTCCGCCCGCAGCACTCAACCGGGCGTTGATTTCCGCTCTGAGCGCCGCACGCAAGGTACCGGGCGCCGCGACAGGCGCGACAGGATCGTATTCCGCATTGCCGGAATCGTTGCTTGGGATTTGGGCGACGGAACGCTTTTCGTGACCGCACGGAAAGCGATCCGCCTTCATGACGAGGAAAGTATTCTCATACTATCAGGATATGTAAGGCGCGAAGATATCGATGAAAAACGGTCGGTTCGTTCCGAAAATATTCACGACCTCTCAATCACCTACAGCGGGTCGGGGAGCCTGACGGCGAATTACACGCGTTCTTTCTGGGGCTGGCTGCTTGATCTGCTGTGGTTCTGATAAAAAAACGGCCTCGGGTTTCAGGCACCCGCAGGACCGCGGGAACCGGAGGAGTCCAATGGAAAACCATCTTTTCCTCAAGCACAGAACCACCGCGCGGCAGAATCGGCCGCCTGCGGAAATTCGTGCCTTTCGGTCCCGTACCACCCCCTTGTTTTTCGGGCCGTCGGTGCGGGAAAACACCTTTCGGCACGGCCTTTGCATGAAGCGCTCAACACCATGGAAGGTGCTGCCATGCGAAACAAGATTTTGTACTTAACAGTTGCAGGCACGCTTCTCGGAGGCGTTGTTTCGGCCCAGCGAATAAAAGACATCGCCACCGTTGCGGGTGTACGCTACGTGCACCTGAAAGGCATCGGCATTGTGGCCGGACTCAACGGAACGGGCGATTCCCCGAAAAACGCCGA
>CAZGYL010000960.1:0-1819 GCA_964529985.1 uncultured Planctomycetia bacterium
CCGCCCGAGAGGTAAACTCGGCTCCCAGTCACCAGCCGAAGCTCCCTCAAAAAAGTGCGAAAGTCCACTCGCCTCAGAAGGGCTTATAAACCCCTATCGTTGTAAGGGCCGTTGCGAGTTATGAGTGGATTTGCACTCTTGAAGAGCTTGGTTAAGCTCGTCCAGAGGTGCAAAGTTCCCTGCTCTATAGACGCCTTTATCATTCTCACCCGGTACACTCGGGCTAGGCCGTAAGCCTTTCCTGGGGAGGGCGAGAGGATCTGGCTCATTTTCTCGAGCTCCTCCACCGAGGGCCCAGGCCGGACTCCAAGCTCTCGATCTTCTTGTTGAGGAGCTCTACTTACACAGTGAGCTACCCAGAGATGTGTCCCGCTTTTTCTGTAAATTAGCGCCGGGCTCATCTTAGGCCTCGGGTAGTTTGGAGGACCTGCCCGCCCCGAGGGGCGGGCAGCAAGTTCCGGTAAAACCTACCTACCCGGACCTTAGGGTGGCCCGGTAAAGATAAAAGCGGCTCACAGCCGATCTCCCAGAAAAAATTGGAGCGTCTTTCAAGAAAGGAGGTCGCTATGAGCCGCTACATTGATTCTGATCGGATGAGAGAGGCTTTGGAATTAATCCTCCAGGAGGGGTTGGACGGACTTGCTCAGGCACTCTCCATAATCATAAACGAAGCCATGGAGATCGAGCGGCAGCGGTTTTTGGGTGCAGGGCCTTACGAACGGACGGAAGAACGTCGGGGCTATGCCAACGGATTCAAAGAGCGCAAACTGAAAGCGCGCATCGGAGAGCTTGATTTGCGTGTGCCCCAGGTGCGCGATACCCGGGACGGAGCCAAGTTTTATCCTAAGGCTCTTGAGCGAGGACAGCGCTCTGAGAGGGCTCTGACCCTTGCTTTGGTGGAAATGTACGTCAAGGGGGTAGCCACTCGGAAGGTCACCGACATAGTGGAAAAATTAGTGGGCTTTGAGGTTTCAAGCTCTCAAGTCTCACGTCTGTCTCAGAAGCTCGATCAGGAGCTTGAGGCCTGGCGTACAAGGCCACTTGGAAAGTGCGATTATCTTCTCCTTGATGCCCGCTACGAAAAGGTCCGCCAGGGCGGACAGGTTGTTTCTCAAGCGGTAATGATCGCGATCGGAATCCAGGACGGGAAGCGCATTGTGCTCGGGGTTGAGGTGGGGAACTCCGAAGCTGAGGTCAACTGGCGATCGTTCTTAAGCTTCCTTAAAGAGCGGGGGCTCCATGGCATTCAAATGGTAACAAGTGACGACCACGAGGGGCTTAAAGCGGCGCTGGAGGCGGTCTTCCCCGGCGTGCCATGGCAACGCTGCCAAGTGCACATAACACGCAACGCAACAAACCACGCACCGACGGCACAAATAAGGGACAAGCTGCCCGGGCAGTTAAGGGAGATCTTCGAATCGAGCACCCGCCAGGAAGCCGAAAGGCTGCTTGACGACTTAGTGACAACCTATGAGAAGCAGGCCCCGAAGCTGGCTGACTGGCTTGAGACAAATGTACCGGAGGGGTTTACAGTTTTCGCTTTACCAGTTCCGTACCGTAGAAAGCTCCGGACGACCAACTTGTCTGAGTTGCTTAACCGGGAGATACGTAGGCGAACAAAGGTCGTCGGAGTCTTCCCAAATCGGGAATCTCTGCTTCGACTTGTAACGGCCGTACTGGTTGAGATAAGCGAAGCTTGGGAAAACGGCCGAAGATACCTCCCCGAGCTAAAGACCTGAACGACGGCCGTATACCGAAGCACCGAAATCCTGCGCTACTAATGACCGAATAAAGCGGTTTTGCGCCCCGGCCCCACCTG
>CAZGYL010000961.1:0-1819 GCA_964529985.1 uncultured Planctomycetia bacterium
GCCTGCCGCTCGTCCGTCGCCCGGGCAGACGCAATACACAGTGGGAGGACTTCAACCCAACACGACTTACTTTTTTGTTGTGCGGGCGCTTGATGAAGCAGGTAATGAGGACGAAAACCAGGCTGTGATCTCGGCGCGCACCTTAATGGCTTCGGGCCCCATGTCTTTTACGATCCTTTACACAGCCGATGTTGTGGGGACGCTCGAGCCGTGCGGCTGACCGACGAACCCCTTAGGGGGGCTCGCCCGGAGGGCGAGCTATGTGGAATCGGTAAGATCAACCGGGCGTACGGTGCTTCTGCTGGACGCCGGTGACTTTATAACCCAGGCGGGCTTTCAGTCCGACAAGAATTCCATTCAGCTTAAGATCGCAACGGAGTTCATGCTTGAAGGCATGAATTTCCTGGGATACACATGCGCGAACGTCGGGGAAGGAGATCTCACCTTCGGGGACAAATTCCTCAAAGACCTGTCGGAACGCTTCGCGGTACCTCTTGTAAGCGCTTCACTGAGGTTGGGAGAAGAGCTTGCTTTTCCCCCGGTTCATATTGCAACGGCGGGACCGATCAAAGTAGGAATCGTAGGGGTGCTTTCCGACAACTTCACTTCTTACGTACTCGATCACAGCGACCCGGGACGACCTGTTGTGATCGGAGATCCCCAAGCCGCAATGGAGCGCGGGCTGGAGCTCCTCTCAGACAAAGTGAATCTAAGAGTGCTTTTAGTGCACGCGCCGATCAAGCAGGTGCGGGAGTTGTTGCAGGCCGTCCCGGGATACGACATCGCCATCTCCGGCCACGATACACGCTTCGCTCCGGTGGACGAGCCTGAGGTAGTGAACGGCACGTACTTGGTCCAGATCGGCTGGGAGGGCAAGCGCATAGGCCGCCTGGATATTACAGTGGATCCGGCAGGGCGCATTACGGAGATCGAGGGATCTTCGACTGCTCTTGACTCCAGTTGGCCTTCGCACCCAGCGATGCAAGATCTCCATGAGCGGTATCTTGCACGGGTGGGTGAAGCTCTGGAGGAGATTCTCGCAGCATATCCGGTCAAGCCGCCTCCTTCAGGCAGCAGATACGTCGGCTCGGAAGTGTGCCGCACCTGTCACGAAAATGAGTGGACAAGCTGGCGGAATACGAAACACGCCCGCGCCTGGCGGACATTGCAGGGGATCAACCGCGATTACGATCCGGAGTGTTTCAGCTGCCACACCACGGGATTCGGCTATGAAGGCGGCTTTCGACTCTATGAACAAACTCCGAACCTCGCAGGCGTCCAATGCGAATCCTGCCACGGTGCGGGAGGTGATCACGTCGACGGCCTGACACCTTTCGCCCCTGTGGAGGAATCGGCTTGTCTGAAGTGCCACGTTCCTTTACACAGCCCGGACTTCGATTATTCAACCTACCTTCCCCGGGTGCTTCACAGAACCGGGGAATGAAGCACGCCTATTCATGAAAGGAAGGTCTTCTGAAAAGCAATGTTCAATGCGGCGGGTGACCGGGTTCATTTTTCGTATAAAGTCCGGTGGCTTCCGCGGTCAAGCACACGCAAGCCTTTTGCGCGCAGCAAATCGAGGCATGCAGTCCCGGAACTATAAATCTCCGCCTACTCGGTTTACGAACTGCTAAATTACCATTTGGCGCCTTCCTCGCCTAAGTTCTTAAGTGGCAAAGAGTTACGTATCCCGGACCCGCCTTTTAAGTTAAAGGCCATTGAAAGGTGCTTGACAGGGACTGGCAGGCTGTGGAAAATTACAGGCGATTCGATTTCGGTAAGGTGGTTGCCATGGGACGCATTTGTAGCCCGATACCGG
>CAZGYL010000962.1:0-1819 GCA_964529985.1 uncultured Planctomycetia bacterium
GAGCAGGAGATCTCAAGCATGGGTTTAGGCTCGAATTTTGTCCTGCGATATCGTGCCTTTGGTTGCTTCGTACTTGCAGGCTTACTCGGTGCCGCACAGAAGAGCGAAGGCGGCGTCAGCTGGAAGCTCCTTCCCCTGCGTTCGAGCAGGCAGATCGAGAACTGGGGCGGTGGCGGTGCGGTCATTCAAGCTTTGGCATGGTCCCGGCGCGATCCGCTTGAAGTCGTTTTGGGTACCGATCGGAACGGCTTGTGGTTTTCGCAAGACGGGGGAAGGAGTGTGAAGCCGGCGCAAGGCTGCCCGCTGCCGGATATCAAGGCGGTTTGCTTTGCCCCCTGGAAGGATCACGAAGTTTGGTGCTTGGCGGGCGCCCAGGATAGGGCCCCTCCCGGAGTCGCACGGAAGGAAGGGCTTTGGTCGAGCAGCGACGGTGGTGCTACTTGGCGGTTTGTGGCGCCTGTTCCTGTTGAGCAAGGAGTTTACGGTGCGCTCCTTGTTTGCGAATCCATTCGAGGCAAGCGCTTTATTGCTGCAGCAAGCGCAGGCCGCGGGATTCTGCTTTCGCAGGACGGCGGCAAGAGGTGGCGGTGGAGCTCTGTCGGGCGCGAAGGGTGGGTCTACGGCCTTACGGTGTGGAGGGGTGTGATTTTCGCTGCAACAAGCGAAGGTGTTTTCCTTTCGGAAGATTCGGGCGGCACATTCAGGAAGATTGAAGCCCTTCAAGATGTGCGCTTTGTAACAGCCAAAGGTCCGCTTTTTGCCGTGGGCCCGAGGCGGCTTTGGCTTGTGAGGCCCGAAGGCCCGCTTGTAACGACGGACGGGGAGCAGTGGAAACCGGCGGGAGGCGTACTTAAGCCTTCCAAGCGCTATTTCGCAGGTATCGCAGCCGACACTCAAAGCCCCGGCACACTTTATGCAGTGCTTCGGGCCGGAGCGGGCCCCGGTCTCCCCACACCTCTTGTAAGCTATGACGGCGGCCGGAGCTGGCGCATTGCAGAGCGCATTGAAAAGAGAGAACGGTTCACCGGACCCGAGTTTTTCCCGCCTGAAGCCGTAGTCGCCCACCCTGCTTCAGCGGGTGTAGCTCTCGCCGGAATAGACCGCGAGCTCATGCGCACAACGAATACAGGAAAAAGCTGGCAACCTTGGGGAGCGGGATTTTACGGCTGGCGTTCCGAAGCGGGCGGGCTGTGGGCCGACCAGTCGGATCCGGCCAGATTGTATCTCTGCCTGGGTGAGGCCGGGCTCTGGGTGAGTCCCAATCAGGGCCGCTGGTTCATGAGGCTGAAGAAACCCGCCGGCCGTTGCGTGTCGGTTGCTTCGGGGCCGGATCCCAGCCGGCCCGTTCTCGTCATGTGGAGCGTTCTCGCAGAGAAGTGGACGCTTCATGTGTCTTTTGACAAGGGAAGGACATGGCGGGAAGCTGCGGGCACGGAGAGTTTATTTGTGCCGCGGATCCTCTTTCACCCGCTTCATGCGGAAACAATCGCAGCCGGTCCTTTCTTGAGCACCGACGGGGGAAAACATTTCAGCAAACTGCCTGCGTGGGTTCTGAGTATCGACGGCGATACGTGGTACGGTGTGGGTCCCAAGAATCCCCGGCGGCTTTTACGTTCAACCGACAACGGAGCTTCTTGGAGACCGTGGGGGCCTGAGCTTCCTGCAGTGCCGCTTTGCGTCGCACGTTTGGGAGACAAAGTGTTCGCAGGTACAAGAGATGGGCTCTTTGTGCTTGAGGGCCGGGCTTGGAGGAAGACTGTGGAGGAAGAACGGCTGCCTCCGAATACGGAAGTGCCCGCAATCCTGCCTGATCCGGCGG
>CAZGYL010000963.1:0-1816 GCA_964529985.1 uncultured Planctomycetia bacterium
CTCTTTAGAAACCTGCGCCGTGAAAACCTGTCTTTAGGGCTCACCGAAGCTCTCATGTTTTCTCCTTTTCCGATTTCTGTGTGCGCAAATCAAGCGGCAACCTGCAAAACACATCAACCTACATGATACACGGCTAACTTGCGGATACGGGGTGGGGCAGCAGCCTTTTCAGCGCAAAAGCGCACCGCCGCCGCCCTAACCGGAGAAAACTTCTGAATACGCTTGTGGCCTATCGAGATGCCTTCGCAAAGCCTGCGCCACTTATTTCCGGGAACCAACCCTTCAACTTTGTATTTCCGCACGCGCTCGCCGTACCTTATATCCTCCATGATCACCACGTGATCGATCACTTCGGGCCGCTTCAGTTTCAAGATCACCTCCGTTCCGACTCCGTTGGTTTCGGCAACCGGGTTACCGAACCTCCGCCTGATCTCGCGCCCCAAGGCCACGTAATGCTTAATGTTGGCCTCGGGAATCAAACCGTCGGTGTTCGGGGTGGCGTTGAGCAAAAGATTACAATTTCGGCCCACCGAGCAGTAGTATATTTCAATCAGCCGGGGAAGAGGGTTGATGTCCTTCGGTTGATCAGGAGTCCAATTCCAGCCGTGGCCCGGAAGCGGGACATCGCATTCGCCGGGCAACCACAACGATCCTTCAGGATCTCCGTGCGCCATTATTTTCGGGTCGCTTTCGGCCGCACGGCGCGAAGGCACCGTCGCCCAACAGGGGTACCCGGCTACCCCGTTCTCGTTGCCCACCCAACGAATCGTGCTTGCCGGCCCTTGAAAATACATGGCCCGGAGCTGGAGCTTCTTGGCCAGAGGAACAATGTCGGGTCCTCCTTTTTCCGGAGGCAAAACACCGCCGTCGAACCAGATCTCCACCAGATCGCCGTACCGAGACCATAGCTCCTCCAAGAGCCGCTCGCAGGCGCGAGCGTACCGAGCCTGTTGCTCGGGATCACCTGATTGCACCCGCCCCTTACCGTAGACACGCCAGTAGGCATTGTAATGAACACAGGCGTATAGCCCGGGCTTAATACCGTACTTGTGACAAGAATCTATAAAACTCTTTACAACGTCGCCCTTGCCCCCACGCCACTTACTCTGCTTGACGCTGTAGGGATAGGCGTCGCTTGGCCACTGCATGAAACCGGTTCCGTGTTTCGCAGTGAAGACGGCGTATCGGGCGCCCATTGACTTTGCTGTTTCCAACCACTGGTCGGTATCAAGCCGCACGGGATTATAAACATCCGGGCCGGGTGTACCTGATCCGTACACGAACATTCCGAAGTGAATGAACATTCCAAGCTCAAGGTCTTGCCAGGCGCGCTGCTCGGGCGTAGGCAGAGCAAGCGTACGCGTATCGCCCTGGCTTCCAAAAGTCGAGCAGGCAAGCGAAGCCGCAGCACCAGCCGCAATTCGGCCAATGAACTCACGTCGCGTCTGACAAACCATATGAGATCCGCTGCTCTTTGTGCTTTGCGCCGACACACGGACCCGGCGCCGGCCGAACGACCTTTGTTGTTTCCCAATCACGGCTTCCCTCTTCTCCGTGCACGTTTCAGCGCCGCTTTGCATGCTTTGAAAGCCTGCCACGTATCGAGTTCCGCACCGGGGTCTTTCTGTTCGGCGAGCCAACGGTCAAGCTCGGCGCTCAATCGCGCCTTTACGGCGCTGTAGGCCGGATCACCTGCGAGATTATTCAGTTCGAAAGGATCACGCTCGGTGTTGTAAAGCTCTTCCGGGGGCCTGTGAAGATAACGGTGTATCATGGCATAGGCGTGCGGATCCGTTGCACTTGCAAAGAACCACGT
>CAZGYL010000964.1:0-1811 GCA_964529985.1 uncultured Planctomycetia bacterium
AGTCTTGACCGCGAACGAGAAAAAGATTCTACGAATCATGCACACTTATATAGCCCGGCCCGGGCAAGATCAAAGAAGGCTGAATCGGAAGGTCTTTTCGTTTATTCTTCCGACTTCTCTTCGGGGCTTTCCCTCTCAGAGACGCTCTCAGGTTGCGGCTTTTCCCCCTCCTGCTGCGCCTCTTGCTGCTCCGGCTCTTGCGGGACCTGAGCGACGACCTCGGAGTCGGGGGGTTCCTCCCGCGTCTCCTGTGCGGCCGCTGCAGGTTGCTCGGCAGGCTCAGAGGGTTCGGCCTCGCCGCTTTCCTCCTGCCCGCCCTGAACGCCAGGAGTTTTCTGCGGTTCTTCCTGCTCGGGCACAGGCTCGGCCTTCTCAACCGCCTCTTGCTGCGTTTCTGCGACCTGTTGAGATTCTTCAACTGCTTGCGGCGCCTGCTGTTGGGCTGCTTCCGCTGAAGGCTCTTCCTGCTTCGCGGCCTCTTCCTGGGCCCGCCCCGCCACCGCCTCCTGGGGCGCTGCCTCCCCTTTCTCTTCCTGCTGCTCCGGGGCTCCTACAGGAGCATGGGCTTCCGCGACCTCTTCCGGCTTTCCGGTTTCACCCTCCCCTTGCGTCTCTGCCGCTTCCCCGGCCTCCCGCGCAAGCGCCTCCGCCTCTATCGCCGCCTGAGCGGCTTCAGCCGCCAAAGCCGCCTCGCTCTCAGCACGCAGCCTTTCAAGCTCGGCCTCGCGGGCCTGGAGGTCCTCTTCGGTTACTTCCTTCAGACTCAAGCCGATTTTACGCTCTTCAGGATCCACCTTGATTATCTTTACCACCACTTTGTCCCCTACCTTTACAACCTCTTCGGGAGAGGCGACTTTGTGATCGGCCAGCTCTGAAATGTGCAGCAGACCCTCCAGTTCAGGCTCAAGTTGCACGAATACACCGAAGTTTGTGATCTTGGTCACGACACCTTCGACCAAGTGACCGACCTGGTATCGCGAGGGGATATCGTTCAGCCAAGGATCTTCCACCATTTGGCGCATGCCCAACGCGATCCGGCGCCTTTCCTGGTCAACCGACAGGACGACCGCTCTTACGATATCTCCCTTCTTGAGGATCTCGCTGGGGTGGGAGATCTTTCTTGTCCACGACATGTCGGAAACGTGGAGCAGCCCGTCGATACCCTCTTCAAGTTCTACAAAAGCGCCGTAATTGGTAAGGTTCCGTACTTTACCTTCAATGATGGTTCCCGGAGGATACTTCTCAGCTACTTTTTCCCACGGATTTTCTTCAACCTGTTTGATCCCCAGACTGATCTCCTGTTTGTCCTTCTTGATATCCAAGACGACGACATCGACCTCGTCGCCCACCTTGACCAGAGCACTCGGGTGGCTGATCCGTCTTGTCCAGGACATCTCGGAAATATGGACAAGTCCCTCGACACCTTCCTCCAATTCAACGAAGGCTCCATACGGCAATACACTTACGACTTTGCCACGGTGCTTGGTGCCGACCGGATACTTCTCTTCGATGTGTTCCCACGGACTTTCGGTTTTCTGCTTCAGGCCCAGGGAGATGCGCTCCCGCTCTTTGTCGACCTTAAGCACCTTCACCTCGATTTCCTGCTCCAATTGCAGGATTTCGGACGGATGTCCCACACGCCCCCAACTCATGTCCGTTATGTGCAGAAGGCCGTCTATGCCGCCCAGGTCGATAAAAGCGCCAAAATCCGTGATGTTCTTCACAACGCCCTTTCGAATCTGGCCGACTTCGATCTCGGCGAGCAGCTTGCGTTTGGCCTCTTCGCGCCTCTCTTCCAAGAGCTTGCGCCT
>CAZGYL010000965.1:0-1807 GCA_964529985.1 uncultured Planctomycetia bacterium
TTCCGCTGCCTGAGTTCGGGCTGCAGGGCCGGTTTCGGGCGAGGCTTCTTCCCGGGCCGGCTGCACCGAAGGAGGGGCGCCCGGATCGTTCGGTCCTGCCGATTCTGCTTAGCGCCGCCGCGCCGCCTCTTGCCTTTCTTGAGGTGACCGATCTTGAGTACTCAAACCGCGCCCAAAGGATCAAGAGGCTTTGGTTCTTTGTTACGTTTCTTCTTCTTTTTACAATAGGCACTATGGGTGCAGGAGGCATTTTACTTGTCCGTCTGCTTGAAAAGGAGAGAAAGGTCTCCAAACTGCATTCACATCTTGTTGCAAACGTATCACATGAGCTTAAGAGCCCGGTCACATCTGTTAGGCTCCTAAGCGAACTTCTGTCCGAAAGCGATCTTGCTTCAGGCCGCGTGAAGAGATTCAGCGGCCTTCTGAAAGCAGAAGCGCTGCGGCTGAGCCAGTTGGTTGAGAATCTCCTCGATTACTCCAGACTTAAGCGCAGTGCGGTCGTACTTGAAAAGGAACCTGTCGATTTGGCCCGAGTGCTTAAGCCTCTTGCTGAGGCTTTCGCCCTCCGGGCCGAGAGAGAAGGAGTGCGTTTCAGCTTCGAGGTAAAAGAAGCGGGAGACTTTGTGGTACTCACCAATCGGGAGGCAATCGAAAGGATAACGCTCAACCTTCTTGACAATGCGCTTAAGTACGGCCGGGGTGAAGACCCCTGGATTAGGCTTGAGCTTGAGGTCGACAGCGGGTTTGCCCGGATATCTGTTAGCGACGGCGGGCCCGGGATACCTGAGAGCGAGCTTGAGCGTATCTTTCAGGAGTTTTACCGCGTGAATTTCGAGGACTACTCTGTGCGGGGCTCGGGCCTCGGCCTTGCGCTTTCGCAAAGGCTTGCAGAGGGTTTGGGAGGCCGGATAAAGGCTTGGAGCCGACCCGGTGAAGGGAGCGTTTTTGAGCTCCGGATCCCGGTTGCAGAAGGTAAGGGGCCTGTTTATGGCGAGAGGGCGGATTCTGATCGTTGAAGATGACACGGCGATTCGTGTTGCTTTGGAGGAGAAACTTGCAAGGGAAGGCTACCAGGTTGATATAGCCATAGACGGGGAAGAAGCCAGAGAGAAGCTCTTCGATTTCCGCCCTGATCTCCTTCTTCTCGATCTCATGCTGCCCCGGCTTGACGGGATTTCGGTTCTCAAGTGGCTGCGGGGTCTTTGGCCTGAGCTCCCGGTCCTGATCATAAGCGCAAAGGGTACGGAAGAGGAGAAGGTCCTGGGACTGCGTCTGGGAGCCGACGATTACTTGGCAAAGCCGTTCGGTCTGAGAGAACTCGTTGCCCGGGTGGAGGCCGTGTTGCGGCGCTCGCGCGGGCCGGAGGAGCCTGTTTCTTTCGGCGAAATTACGGTTGACTTCCGCAGGCGTAAGGTTTTCCGCGCGGGCAAAGAGGTTCCTCTTTCCCGAACCGAACTTGAGCTCCTGTTCTACTTGGCCCGGAACAGAAATCGTACGTTGACCAGGGGGGAGATCCTTCAGGCGGTCTGGGGCTGGGATGCAGGAAGTACGGAGCGGGCCGTCGATTATCACATTCTTCACCTCAGGAGAAAGCTGGAGGAAGACCCCGCAAGGCCTGCCCACATAATCACCCACCACGGGATCGGATACGAACTTAAGACGTGAGTGCCTCTACCGGGCCTCAAGCGCGACTTTGAGGAAACCGAGCGGGATTATACCACCAGGAGTGCTTTTTCCCCTCGCGTAGAAATTTGCATCCGTTCCGACGGAGGTGCTTTATCAGCGCGGTCCGCTTCATACGGCGATC
>CAZGYL010000966.1:0-1795 GCA_964529985.1 uncultured Planctomycetia bacterium
CTGAGCTATCCAGCGGCGTTCTTCCAGGAACCGCCAGGGGGCATCGTATCGTTTGGGGCCGATAAGCGAAAAAACGTCGGTTTCCTTGTTATCCTCGCGCACTAAGGTTGCGGTAAGACCAAGGCGCCGTGTGCCCTGAATGGCTGCTGTGAACCTAAAGATAGGTGCGGGCAGAAGGTGTACCTCGTCGTAGATTACAAGTCCCCAGCGTTCCTTGGCCAAGCGCTCGATATGGGGGAACTTGTTGGGTTCGTCGGGCAGGCGTCGGCTCAGGACATGGTAGGTTGCTACAGTGACCGGCCGCACCTCTTTGCGGCTTCCCGTGTAGCGGCCGATCATTTCCTTGGGAAGATCGGTTTTCTCAAGGAGCTCCGCGATCCACTGGTCGCAGGCGGTATTACTCGTGACAAGGATCAAAGTCGGCTGGGAAAGCTCGGCCATTACGACCATTCCTACGATGGTTTTACCGGCGCCGCAGGGAAGCACAACAACGCCGTGGCCCATGTGTTCCGCACCGCCGCCCAGAAAGTGGGAGGCCGCCTGCCTCTGATAATCACGTACCCGGAAGACTTCGGGATCCCGAAGCCGTATCGGCAGATGAGGTGCTTCGCGGAAGCCCGCTCTGTCTTCGACGGGATAACCCAGCATTATCAGCGCCCACTTGATTTCCCCCCGGTGGATCTCTTTGAGGCGGAAGCGCGTTTCGTTCACTCTTCCTACAAGGAAGCGGACGGCCGAAGGAAATGATTCGATCTGGTCGGCGAGCTCGGGATCAGCTGTATCCAAGAACAACTCGCCTTTCACAGGACTTGATACGAGACGCAGCCTGCCGTATCGCCCCATTACATCGTCGATCTCTTCGAGAAGCGAAGGCGGCAGGGGGTAGCGCGAGTACCGGCCCAGGTCGATCTTCACATCAGCGGGATCATATCCGAGCGCCGCTGCGTTCCAGAGCGAGATGGGCGTTATGCGGAAGACGTGCATGTATTCTGCAGCCGATTCGAGTTCAGCGAACCGGCAGAGCGAATATCTCGCGGCATCTGCAGCCGGGGAAGAGGTTTCAAGCAGGACCGTCCGGTCCGCCTGGACTATAAGCGGCTTGTGATCCGACATTTTTTCGGAGTTCAAGACGAATCGTTTGAAAAAGAAAGCGATAGAACTTGCGAATATTTTATACGGCACATACGTGATGTTTTATCCAGCCCGACAAAGGTCTTGGGCCTCAAGTCTACTACGTCGAGTTCGGTTGTTACAACCTGTGCGTCGGCGGTCTCCCTGCGATAGCGCACAGTGACGCGTTTACTCTCTTGAATCGCTTCTCTGAGAAGGGATATGATCTCCTTGGGCCGGGGGTGATCTGCTGTTCGAGCGGCCACAATCGCTTGCTCGTGGTTCGGATCACGGGTGATCTTTATTCCGTTACGGCGCAGGGCGTCGTGCACCCGCCTCAAATCAACGGCCGGGCGTAAAAACAGATAACGGTTGCGCTGGGCTCCAACGTAGCGCCCGATTTTCGGTTCTTTTGCTATCTGCTTTGCCGCCTGTTCGTCGGTGCACTCTATTACACCTCCTGTCTTGATCAGAGCGACGACGGGAATACTGCTTTTCACATCCTCCAGAAGGCGCTTGATGCCCGCCGGCAGAGGGACCGAGCAGTGGCGTTCGAAAAAGGCCGTCAGACCTTCGGGAATGAGATTTTCTGCCAGGGCGGAGCGTATTCTTTTCGGATCCAGCCGGAAGCAGTACATCGGATCAACCGAAAGCGGTTCACCCAACGCGGCTAGGATTTCAAGGA
>CAZGYL010000967.1:0-1763 GCA_964529985.1 uncultured Planctomycetia bacterium
CTTACTTCCATGTTTTTCGCTCTCGATCTGCCGCCGGGAAGCGAAATAATGGTTCCGTCCTACACGTTCTTCGCGACGATCCTTCCGATGCGTTTCTTTCAGTACGTGCCTATTTTCATAGACATAGATCCAAAGACGGCCTGCTTCGACCTGGAGTACGCGGCGAAACAGATTACCCCGAGAACAAAAGCCCTGATCGCAATGCACTCCTGGGGTCTTCCTTGTGAGATGGACAAGATCTGCGAATTCGGCAGGGAAAAGGGAATTATCGTTCTTGAGGATGCGGCCCATGCGCACGGGGCTTCTCTCAAGGGGAAGCTCATGGGCACGTGGGGAGCTATGTCGATCTTCAGTTTCCAAACAAGCAAGCCCCTTCCGTCCATCGAAGGAGGAATGGGCATGTACCAGACCAGGGAGTACTACGAGCGGGCCGCTGCTTTCGGTCACTATGAAGATCCTCCCAAGTTCCCTAAAGACAGCCCCTACCGCCGTTACTATGGAACGGGATTCGGGCAAAAGTACCGGATACACCCGTTGGCCGCCGCACTCGTACGGCAGCAGATTGCGGGTCTTGACGCGCGAAACGCCGGTGTGAGGGCGCGGGTGCGGCAAATGAACGACCGTCTTACTCAGCTCCCGGGTCTCTCGGAGCCGTACTGCCGGAGCGACATGAAACGGGTTTATTACGCGATAAATCTTCTTTTCTTTGATGAGAAGAAAGCAGGCTTCTCGCGTTCGGCCTTGATAAAAGCGCTGAGGGCGGAAGGTGTGCGGGCCCGTTCCGGCCAGTATCCCGAGCAGCACAAGTTCAAGATTTACTCCGAGGCTAAGTGGTGGCACCACCCGCCCAAAGTCCCTTCGGTTTTGCCGGGAGGCGAGGAGGTCAATCGAAAGGCATTGGCGCTGCCCCTCTTCTACGAGGATGAGCCCGAGCTCATCGACCAATACTGCAAAGCCTTCGAAAAAGTTTGGGCCCACCGTTCGCAGCTTGCCAAGCTTTGAAAACAAGTTGCACGGGACGTTTGACTTCATACCTGCGGTAAGCGCCTGAGTCCCCGGCTCCCATAGCGGGCCGGGGTCGTCCGGTGGGAGGGCATTCAGCGTTCGCCTTGAACGAAACAACCGCCCGGAGGGCACCGAAATATAGGCCTCGTACGTCATAGAGGCATAAGCACTGTGCCACTACAGACCCCCGGAGCTTTTGCGGTTTCACATTGGAGCCCCTTTCTTGCGCTGCAGATCCGGCGCTCCGGCAACGCCCTCCTTCTTACCCCGACTTTTCCGTCTTTTCGTCCCAGGAACAACTACCAGATTCAAGGAGAACAGAGAATTGCTGTTGCATTTCAATTGGGTCGCACAAGCCACACCGAGCCATCCGCAGCGCTTACCACCAGCAATCGGCCCTCGAAGAGCTCAAGGACGTTATTCACCTTCGAATCGGAAAAACATTTGCGCAAGAGCTCCAACTGCAGCACGGCCCTGACTCGCGTTGTTACGCGGCCGTCGCGGGAAGAAACTTTCCATAACTCCACATTCGATCGTTCAGGCTCTTTTTCCCAAGCTCTACCGACGGAAAGGGGAGACGCCCAGAAAGCACCCTGTTCCAATGAGGACCCGATCACAGCCCTAAAGCCGCCGCCCTTCCAACGGAAGATGCCTTTGCATTCACAACGAACCGGGTCGGTTCTAATAACGTAACGAACAAACCCGGCGTTATACCAACAAATGAATTCATCGGGCCCTACAAACTGAAGTCCCCACAT
>CAZGYL010000968.1:0-1761 GCA_964529985.1 uncultured Planctomycetia bacterium
CTTGCGGTTTGAGGGTCAAGCGCAAGTACACGAATCCCTCCGTCTGCAAGCGGATGCCGGCCCGCAGCAACGTAGGCGGTACCGCGCAAAACAAGCACGCTTCCGGGGACGGGCCACGGCGATTCCAGCTGGCCATAGTAAATGATGCGCTCTTCGTTGGGTGCAACGCGCATGCGCCAATAAAGAGCGCCGTCGGAAACGCGCAATGCGTAGAGCCAACCGCTGCGGGTACCGAAAAGGCAAAGTCCGCCTGCAATTGTAGGAGGAGTATCAACCCGGCCGTTGGCGGTAAACTCCCAGCGCAAAGCTCCTGTAAGGGCATCAAGTGCTACAACACGGTGTCTGTCAGGCAGCGCAACGATTGCAAGTCCTTCGGCTACAACAGGCGGTGTAATCGGCCCGCGCACATAAAGGTTTTGTCTCCAATCTTCTGCAAGGGAATTTTCAGGCCAACCGCCTAAGTCCACAGACCAAAGGATCTCAAGCTGAGCCGGAACGGAGCAAGAGCTACTACCACTTCGTTGCGGGTCGCAGCGATAGCACGGCCACTGTGTTCCCGGGATAGACTCGGGGCCTTTCGTTCGGCCTGAGATCTTCTCTTCCTTCTTGATTTCAGCTTTGAGGTATCCGGGCTCTTCCGAGGAGGCGTCTTCGGCCGGTGCAAGCGCTACGTAACCTGCGACCATGGGCCAGCACGAGCAGTGCTTCGGGGCGCAGTAAATCAAGCCGTTTGCAGGTATGAAGCCTGCATCGCGGCTGCATGCTCCTTTTGTTATCAGATTTGCAGCCAAGCGGCCGCTTTCGATCTCAGTTACATGCAGCTCTCCTGCAATCAGGCAGTGGGCCGAGGCAACCGGCGGATAACAGTGGCCTGCTCCTGCAGGAAGCGTTTTTTTCGTTTTACCGCTCCGTGGATCAAGGCCTTCCCATTTCCCGGCGTGCAGGATCCAGAGCGTATCACCGACTACAATGGCCCTGGCCTGTACGTAATGGGTCATGCCGGGCTCGTAGGAGCGGCTCCAGAGTTCGTTTCCGCTTTCAGCTGAAAGGACATGAATCGCGTTTCCGGGTTTGTTGTCGCTGAACGTTGAAACTTCGCAGATCAAGAGCCCACCTGCTGCAGTCAGGCGCTTAACGCCTGTTGCCCACCGAAAATCTCCCCTACGCCAGAGCACCTTCCCGCTTTGCAAATTGAGCTTCACTATCGCGCGTTTTTGTCCTCTTTGCGCATCTCCTTCAAGCAGGAAAAGGCCGCCTCGGTCGGCTACGAATCCTGCAGGCTTTGAAGCCGGATGAGACCAGAGAAGCTCACCGCTTTCAACTTCGAAAGCTCTGACACCTCCTTCTTCAAGCACAAGAAGCTTTCCCGCAACGGAAAGAATCTCGCGCGGGGCTGTGACCTTGCCGTAGGTACGCACCGGGAGTCCGGTTTCCGCGCTCAGCGCTTTGAGCTCGTCGCGCTCAACCACAAATACAAGACCTCCTGCTGCAACAGGCAGCACGCTGCCTCTAAGTTGCGTCTGAGGGTACCCGGCCCGCATAGGAGTAGGCGTGAGATTTACATTCCAAAGAGGAAGGCCGTTGAAAGCGTCTCGTGCAATGAGCCCTGCGTAAAATATCCGCCCGCCTGCCGTGATCATGTTGCTTACTTCATAAGGGGGACCTGCAACCCAGCGGAGGCGCTTCGGCACGCCGACGAAAGTATCGTTGGAACAAGCATTCCCACCGGGATTGCACCGGGGGTGAGACCATTGTCCCATG
>CAZGYL010000969.1:0-1757 GCA_964529985.1 uncultured Planctomycetia bacterium
CGCCCGCTAAGGCGGGCATCGAGGGGCGAAAGGGTGTCTACGAATTACGCACGGTCATATAAAAGGAGGGCTCATGGCTTTTCGATCCTCCGTTATTTTATCTGTTTTCTCTTGCGTCTTGATTCTCAACACCTGCAGATTCGGGCGTTTATGTTCCGCCGCCTCAGAAACCAAAGGCGAAAGGATTTATAACGGTATCAAGCTGCCTGAAGATTGGCCGCCCCGCTTACCTGAGCTCACCCGCGAGCCGATGCCTGTGCCCTACCTGAAGAACCCTCCGGCGCTGATCCCGATCGACGGCGGAAGGCAGCTTTTTGTAGATGATTTCCTGATCGAAAGAACCGATCTTAAGCGCGTTTACCACAGGCCGGTTTATCACCTTGAAAATCCGATTCTCAAGCCCGACAGGCCTTGGGAAAGAAAAGGCCGGGCGCCTTGCGCAATGCCTTTCAGCGATGGAGTTTGGTACGATCCTTCGGAGAAGCTTTTTAAGATGTGGTACATGGGCGGATACGTAACCGCCACTTGCTATGCGACAAGCAAAGATGGAATACACTGGGAAAAACCTCTTCTCGACGTACAGCCGGGGACCAACATCGTTGTCAAGCAGGTCAGGGATTCAGGCACGGTCTGGCTCGATTACAACGCGAAAAATGCAGCCGGGCGGTGGAAGATGTTTCTTACCCGCCATTCGCAGAGGACCGGAAGGTGGCATCTTACGCTCCGTACCTCACCCGACGGTGTACACTGGACCGAACCGGTGGCCTCTTCAGGCCCGATAGGGGATCGCACAACTGTTTTCTACAATCCCTTCCGCAGGAAATGGATCTACAGCCTGAGGATCAACTACGGTGGGAGAGCCCGCGCTTACAGAGAGCACTCGGATCCTGCAAAAGGCTTAAGCTGGTCCCCCCGAGATGTTTACCTGTGGACGGGGGCCGACCGATTGGATCCACGCAATCCGGATCCCAGATTCAGAAAGATCGCCCCCCAGCTTTATAACCTTGACGCGGTTGCATACGAGAGTCTGCTTGTGGGGCTTTTCACAATCTGGGAGGGGCCTTCGAACAAGGAGTGTAAGAGGCTGGGGATCCAAAAAAGAAACGAGCTTCTTGTGGGATTCAGCCGGGACGGCTTTCACTGGTATAGGCCGGATCGAAGGCCGTTTATCGGAGTAAATCCCAAAGAAGGGGCTTGGAATTGGGGAAACGTGCAGTCAGCGGGCGGCTGTTTCCTTGTTGTGGGAGATAAGCTGTACTTTTATGTAAGCGGCCGCGCTCTTTCCGACTCATTCTGGGACGGAAATTGTCAAACAGGCTTGGCGATACTACGCCGTGACGGTTTTGCTTCGATGGAGGCTGGTGGAAAGGAAGGTACCCTTACAACGCGTCCTGTCGTGTTTTCTCAAGGCAGGCGGCTTTTTGTCAATGTAGAGGCTGCAGGCGGTGAGCTTCGAGCCGAGGTCCTTGATCTTGCCTTCAGGCCGATAGAGCCGTTCACGCAAAGCAATTGCAACCCCATAAACGAAGACAGCACTCTTGCTGAAGTTACTTGGAAGGGCGCCCGGGACCTATCCTCGGTTGCCGGCAAACCCGTTCGTTTCCGCTTCTGCGTGCGCGCGGGTTCTCTTTACGCCTTCTGGGTGAGCCCTGACGGATCGGGCGCAAGTTACGGTTACGTTGCTGCGGGAGGCCCCGGTTTTCGGGGGCCTCGGGACACAGTGGGCAGAGAAGCTTATAAGGCCGCAGGCCTTGAGT
>CAZGYL010000970.1:0-1755 GCA_964529985.1 uncultured Planctomycetia bacterium
TCGGAGGTTCTTAAGGGCGATCTTGACGATGCGATTTTCGCTGCCGATTTCGGCGACTTGGTGGCCGGAAAAGCGCCCAAGGTTTACGGTGACCCCGCCACGTTTTTCCAGAACACGCACCCGGCCCGGGACCTCTGTAAGATCGTGCAGGCTGTTTTCGGGCGCCTGGCGGATAAACGGGAGGGAGGGACCACCATTCGCCTGAGTACGGGATTCGGGGGCGGCAAGACGCATACGCTGATGGCCCTTTGGCACTTGGCTCGGAACATTCGCCAGAGCACGCTGGGCACCGAGCTCCTTCCGGCTGCAGGCCGCCCCGAACGGGTCACGGTTGTCGGAATAGATGCCGCCAAAGCAGGAGTCCCCGAGTTCGCTAGACACCAAAAGACAGTTGTTCGGAGCCTATGGGGGGAGATTTTCTATCAACTGGGCGGCGAAAAGGCTCTCAAGGAACTGGGGCCGGCGGATCAACCTGAGGCTTCGCCAAACGAAGCTCAGATCGCTGGGGTTTTCCCAAAAGGGCCGGTTCTTATTCTCCTGGACGAGCTGGTTATTTACATGGCCAAACTGTCCGATCGCGGCCAAGGGAACCTCTTGGGATTCCTCAACTCCCTGATATCCGTGGTAAGCAAGCGGCCGCAGACAGTCCTTATCGTGACGGACCCAGCGGGGCAGGTCGCTTACGCAGCCCAAGCTGATTCATTGGGCAGAGAGCTGGAAAAAGCAGCTACCCGGCTTGGTGAGATCTACGGCCGCAAGGTCACGGATTTCGACCCTATAGGAGAGGAGTCGGCCCAGGTCATAACGCGGCGTCTCTTCAGGCGCATTGACCGCGGAGCCGCCGAGAAGACTTCGGCTGTGTACCATGATCTTTACAAACGCGTGCAGGAGGAACATCCCGGTTATATCCCCCCGAATGCGGCTACGGCCGACTACGCCAAGCGGATCGTTCAGTGTTACCCCTTCCATCCCCGCCTTTTGGACACTGCGCGCGACCGCCTCGGCGCCTTACAGGATTTCCAGAAGAGCCGGGGGGTCCTGAGGCTCTTTGCGAGGCTTCTGCGGGACGTATACGAAAAGAAGCGGGACGTTGATCTCGTAACGGCAGGGGAAATCGACTGGAGCAGCTCGCGGATTCAGGCAGATTTGCTGGACCGACTCAACAGATCAGAGTTCCGAGCCGCTATTAACGCTGATATTAAAGGCCACGCACGCGAGTTGGACGGGGGTAAAGAAGATGGGATCCATCAGCGTGTGGCCTCGGCATTGCTCCTGGAAAGCATTCCTATGGATGCGAAAAGCGGTATGGAACCTGCAGATCTTACCTTAGCGGTACTCAGGCCCGACGAGGCGGGGACCGAGCCTGCAGAGGCCATGGAACACCTTATGGGCGTTTGCTGGCATACCTATCCCACAGCAAGCGGAAGGGGTTGCCAGTTTCGCTACCAACCGAACGTCCTTAAACAAATAGAAGAACGAATGGGCCACGTTCCCGAGGAGGACGCTCGGGCTCGTGTCATGGGCGAAGCGCAGAGATACTTCAGGGGCGCGACTTTCAAACTCGCAGCCTGGCCCACCTCCGCGCGGCAAGTACCAGATTCACCCAACCTTCAACTGGCGCTGTGCGAGAACGAAGAGATCGCCAAGGCTGTATGCGCTTATGCTGACAACTCTGATCCAGAGAGACCAATGCCTCGGAGCTTCCAAAACGCGATATTCGCGGTGACGGCCGCACCGGCGGGTTTCAACGAAGCG
>CAZGYL010000971.1:0-1754 GCA_964529985.1 uncultured Planctomycetia bacterium
CCGCCAAAAGCTCCTGGATCCTCTCCTCAAAGCCTCCGATGGCTCGAAGCTCGACAGTTCACTTGCGGCGGTGGCTACCGGCAGACTCCTCAGGCCGTTTAAGAGCCTTTGGAATCGTCTTGGCGCCAACCCCCAGCTCGGCCTGAACCTCCCGGCAGGTCTTCTTTTCCTCGTAAACCAGTCTCTGGATCTGTTTATTTTGAGAAGCCGGGACCTAAGCCGAGTAATTTAACCATTTTGCGTCCCATGGCCTCACCGATATCCATATAGGTTTCGGCGTTACCGTTGTAGTGACTATTAGAAGCGCCGCCATGACAGTACGGATGCGAATATACGGTAGCCACATTACCTTTGAATTCGGGATATTTGCCGCTGTTTCCGTCAACGGCAAGCTGAGCATTAAGTATTTTCCCCTCGTTACCTCGAGCGCCTTTTTTAGTTTGTCCTAAAGTGGCGAGAACAAACTTCGCTTTGGGAGCATTGAAATCTTTATGAAGTTGCTTTATCAAGCGGACGAGGTTTTGTTCATAAAGGCTTGCATGAACCGCATTGTAGCGATCCTTATCTCCCTGCCAGAAGAAGAAGCCTGCAACTTTGTATCCCTTCGCACCAGGGTAGTACTTTTTCAGCTCAGCAAGCACCTTTTTGGCGTTTCGAACATCGCCGTCGTATTGCATTCCAGCATACCAGTTGATCTTCTTTGGCTTAGTGCCTTTCTCCCATTTAGCAGGTGAGTCTCTGTAGCCTGCATAAACCATGACCTTGCCTTTTTCTTCAACCTCTACACGCGGGCTTCCGGGCGGTAGGAGATCCCAACCAAGGCTGCGATTTCCGATACAACTTTTGAGAAGAAGAACCGGGGCATCTATAGCCTCCCCCAAGTAGTGACCTATCCCGAACTCGGGACCTATTGTCCTGAGTCCTTTAACGGTCAGCCAGTCGTTGAAATAGACCCGCATTGGACCTGTTCCGCTTCCCATGACGCGCACGTAACGCACATCTTTGCGTACCGTCCAATTGCCGTTCCCATCAACAAGGTAGGGATACTTCTTCTTCACCTTGACCGCGTATTCAAGGGTTCCCGGTCTGTTGCCGTAAATCCGCCCCGCGCCGAGCATGTTCGATTGTCCCATTAAAATAAAAACCTGCACTGGTTTGCGCATGTCGGCAGGTTTTCCGTCGGGACGAGGCAAGACCTTCGGCACCGCAGCTGCAAAAACAGTCAAAGTGAAGGAAACCAAAGCGGCCAGTATTGCTGCTCTCTTCATTCTCGTATTCTCCTTATAACGTCGATCGCTCGGGGACGGCCCCCAGCAATTGACAACCTTGTCCGGACAAAAAGCGACTATAGCGAAACTATCAGGAGAAATCAACGGCTGGCCAAAAAGCTTGGTGTTGCAAGTTAAAATGGCGCTTTTAGGCGGTTTCCCACCCCGCCCGCCACCTGCTTGTTACCCCAACTTCTCCATTTTTATAGTACCAAGAGATTCTTCTTTTCCTCAAAGAGGGTGCGCGCCCGCGCACTATTAGGAAACACGCGCAGCTTGAGGAAGACCCCCCTCCGCTGAGAACGCTCCGGGGAGGTCCCCGGCGTAAGGGCCGCACGGGAGGCGCATCTCCCAAGGACTGCCCGACCGGTTGCAGCCGGGAACAGCCCGCGGAGGTGCCGGGACCGGTTTCGCTCTGACCTTAGTGTCTGATTCCCAGCAAAAGTTTAAAGCCGAACTTGAAAAACGGCGGGAATCTTGTAGAAC
>CAZGYL010000972.1:0-1743 GCA_964529985.1 uncultured Planctomycetia bacterium
CGGTTGTAGCAAGAATGAACTGGGAGGTACTACCATCTGAGAAGTGCTCCGTGATAACAAGAGCTTGTAGGGGGACGGGGCAGGCATCCCAGGTTGTAAGCTGGGGCACCACTCTCAAGTGCACCTCTTTGAGTACTACTTCCCCCGATTTCTTGCGCTTTTTTTCGGCCTGGAGCGTTTTGCGTCTTGTCTCCTCCCGCTTTCGTATTACTTGCGGTTTCCCTTGGTGTTCAGGTTCCTTTGGAGCTGGAGGTTTCCAGATAACGTCGGGCTTCTGGAGCTTCGCGAGAGCTTCGGCGTCTCGGTAGATGTCCATGTTTCGCCTCAAAGGAAAAAGCGAATCGATGCCGAAGTTCTTCTTCAAGTTCCCTATCTGCCGGCCGTCTATGAACCCGCGGTCGAAGACAAGCCAACGGATGCGACGTTTCCCTGCCTGCTGGAGATATTCCTCAACAATCGGCTTGAGGTAAGGAAGTTCGTTCCGAGCTCCGTTAAAAACCCGCAGTCCGCAATAAAGATAAAAGCTCTTTGCGCGATTTGTGTGTAGAAGCGTCACCGCTCGATAGCACCTCCTGAGCTTACAACGCCGTTTTTGTGCCGGAGAGAGCTTCTGGTAGGCTTCCATGGATATGGGGTGGTTACTCTGGTCGAAGGCAAGAAGCGCAGAATCCTCATAATTGTCATTGTCAGGCACGAAAAGATAGGTCCCATCAACCAGGAAGATTCCCTCTGGATCGTAGGCTCTAAGAGAGCTGTAGATCTGAGACAGGGAAAATCCCAGCCACATCTGCAAGGCCTCCGGGGCAGTACTCCGGGCAAGCTTGCGTACGAAATCCTGGTCACACGGTGTAACTCTATCGTAGACGTTTTTCTTGTTGAATCCGCGGCAGGAAAGCTTATAAGAATCCCCTTGGTGAACCTGTACTACCTGTTCCGGGCCGAGGGCATCCTTCAACCCTCCGCAATGCAAAACGTAAGGCAGGGCTGCAAACCCCGACGCACCGTGCAGCTTGAGGGTAAGCTCGGAGGACAGATAGACCCAAAGCGGTACCTCCTCCTTCTTCCTCGGTGTAGGATAATCCTTAGCCAGTCTCTCAAGCAGCCCTTCCCCAAGAAGCCACCTGAAAAACCGCGTCTCAGCTACATGGCTTGCAACCTCAACGTAGTCGAAAAATCCCTTCCGGAAGTTCTCAAGGACAAAAGCCCTGTCGACCTCAAAAGCGTTCCAGGCACCCATAGCTACTCTCCATGTCTCTTACACTTCCGCCCTTCCGCAAGCCGAGCCTCTTCAAAAGCGTTAACGATCGCAAGGAGCCTCTGAAAAATTTTCCGCAAACGAATGCGGGCCGTTCGGAACCTGCGGTACTGTCCGGTAAGTTTCCTAAGGCGTTCTTTTTCAGCTCCCCGCACTGGTCGCAGAACCCTAACCCCTCCCTCGGTGCAGGAGAAGACCTCGGTCTGGTGGAGTTCCCCGTCGCAACACCGGCACCTTTCTTTGCCGCAGCGGCGCCTAAGGACATAGACGGTTCCCCGCAACATGGGCTTTCTGCTTGAAAGGACGCTTAGGAGCCTCTGCAGCTCGGCGAGCAATTCGTGCATTTCTTTTCGCAGTTCGCTGAGTTCGGATTTATTCTGTTTCATAAACTTGCTTATAACATACAGAAAGGCGGATGTCTAGGATGAAATTACTTTCACCGCAAATTTTTCCCTCTTTACCCTGCCGGCCCCTAAAAGCCGTCTAAG
>CAZGYL010000973.1:0-1740 GCA_964529985.1 uncultured Planctomycetia bacterium
TGGCGCATGTGCGAGGAAAAGGTGCTCAGGCTCTGCTCGAGGCTCTGCTCGTCGCCTACGTCGACAAAAATTTCCCGATAAAAAGGGACTCGAGTGGGCCCTGCAGCCGGTACCGGCAATCCGCAAGCCGTCATAACCGCAGCAAGGCCGATCGTCTTCAACGCTACGGTCTTCCCCCCTGTGTTAGGCCCGGTTACAACGAGAATCCGAAAATCCCTTCCGAGTTCAAGATCAAGCGGCACGACACGGCGCCAGAGCAACTCGAGATCAGGATTCTTAAGGCGCTCGCCCGCTTCGTACCACAAAAGCAGCGGGTGCCTTGCTCTGTGCAGGTGAAGAACCCCGTCCTTTGCGATCTCAGGTACGGTGAACTTGTACAGTCTGATCCATTCGGTCTTCGCGTAGGTGAGGTCCGCCCAGCCGAGGAACGCCTGTGCCTCGATCAGTTCCCTGCGGCGGGCAAGCACTTCCTTTGTAAGCTCAAGGAGGATACGGGTCTCCTCCCGCCGGACGGCTTCAAGCGCAGCTTGCAGTTCGTTGCCCTGAACGACCACCTCCTGGGGTTCCACATAAGCCGTTGAGCCGCTCTGGGAGTAGCCGTGGAGCACCCCGGGGATCCGATCGCGGTGTTCGCGCTTGACCGCCAGAACGAACCTGTCGTTTCTGATCGTCCACCTTTCCTCCTGAAGCAGCTTTGCGGTTGAGGACCGCTTCACAAGCGCCTGGACCCTGCTTCGGATCAATTCACGAAGCTCAGCCGCCCTTTCGCGCTCATAGCGCAGCCTCTCTGAGGCCCAATCGTGGATCCGCCCCCGTGGGTCTACAGCCCCTTCAATGCGTTCGGCAAGCTCAACCGGCAACCTGAGGCCGGAGGCCCGGGCGCGCAGAGCTCCGAACCCATCCTCGGGCAGGGAGAGTAAAGTCTCCTGGAGGCTGCGTGCATTCTTGATGAGTGCGGCGACCGCTGAGAGCTCTTCAGGCTCAAGCGGCCTGTGAAAGGTCTCGCTTCGCTCCAGAGCGCCTGATACGTCGCTGAACGAGCCCAGAGGCAGTCTGGGATTCTCTTCCCGGAATCGGGCCAGCTGAGCGGTCTGGGCAAGAGCCTCAGAGGCCTCCTCCCGGCTCTGGGCCGGCCTCAGGGCCAAGCACGCCCTTTTCCCCACCTCTGTAAGTGCGAAAGCCGCCAGAAACCGCCGCAGCGCGTCGAACTGGAGAACCGAAAGCGTATGCTCTTCCATTTACCTCCCCGCATGCCCGCAAGGAGCACGCTTGCCGAAACCTCTGCCGACGTAACCGACCCGGCTCTGCAGCCGGGCTTTTCACAGAAAACCGGGGGCCTATTTTACGGCGCTGCAAGGGGATAAGGCAAAAGAAGCCACACGAAAGCCTCAGCCGCAGCCGGAACAACCCCCGGAGCGGCGTTGACAGTTATTCAATCGTTTGTTTTAATCGCTGGGTGCGTGCTCGGAAATGACTGCATGCTCAATGGATCCGCAGCCGGAAAAAGTGAGACCTATTCCTGTGCTAAACGTGCTCCTGCGGCCAGTTCTTGGCCTCCTCACCAACGTCATCTACACCGGCAAAATGGGGCACAAGGGGACGATCTACCCGGACGAGCACAACGCTATCGTGGTTGGGAGTTCTGGAAACCCGCCTGTATGACCGTGCGTAATTCATACACGCCTCCGTCGATGAGGGTGACATGGTCAAGGCGCTGTCCATCTTCGCGCCGGCTTGAAA
>CAZGYL010000974.1:0-1736 GCA_964529985.1 uncultured Planctomycetia bacterium
CTAGCGAAAACACCGCTCATCAGGGCCCCGTCAGGACATGCACCAATCGTTGCATGCTTGTGGGATTGAAAACAACGGCCCAAAAATCCGTGATCTCGCAGCGGCCGGCCACAAGGTGGTAACCCGCCGGGGTCTGCATTCAAGAATTCGCCACCGCGATCCAAACAGCGGAAAAAATCGAACCGAGTGCGACCATCAAAGCGGAAAAGAAATGCATGCGCGGACAGACCCGGTCCCACCCGAAAACAAGCACTGCAAGGAAGCCTGACTCCAGGAAGAACGCGAAAATGCCTTCCCCTGCGAGAGCCGACCCGAAAACATCCCCCACGTAAGCGGCGTAGGAAGCCCAGTTCATGCCGAACTGAAACTCCATTACGATTCCGCTTGCAACCCCGAGAGCAAAGGTCACGGCGAAAAGCTTGGTCCAAAAGCAGGCCATGGCTTCGTAGCGCTTATCGCGCGTCCAAAGAAACGCGCCCTCAGCAAGCACCATAAGCCAGCCCAGGCCGATGGTAAGCGGCGGGAAAAGGTAGTGGAACATTATCGTAAGAGCGAACTGAAGGCGTGCCAAAAGCAAAGTGTCCAAGCCCATTTTGCGCTCCCTGAATCAACCGTTTTTCTTCTTCGACTGGATACCGCCGGCCTTTTCTTCCTTTTCCTCCGGCGCAAACCACAAGTGGGCCTCCCGCAGGATATGCGGAATCCTTTCGGCGAAAGGAGACCGCTGCAAAACCGGCCTCAAATCCAATTCGTCCAGATTCGAGGCCTGCGCCCCCGGAAACCAAGTTTCACCTTTCCCCAGAAGTTCATAACGCATGCGCGCGTACTCAACCATGTCGTACGCTTTTGCCAGTGTCCAAAGCCACAATATGACCGGAATATTTATCCCACCGGGTGTCTCTTCCCAACTTGGAAGGCCTTCAAGGTAACGCGCGGCGAAATCGGCCCCCACAGCTTCCTCCATCGCCTTCTTCAGACGGGCTTCTATGGGGGGCAGAAGACCGGGAGCTTCAGGCAGCCGCTTTACGATTTCAACGTGCAGATCGAGGTCTTCCGGTTTGGCCGCCCCCACACTGATGGTATGAACCTCCGGACGGCTGAGGCAGAAAAGATCGTTGAACTCCATGGGGTGAAGCGGCCTGCAGAGTTCGAGGAGCTTGCCGGGAGGCTTATAGAGCATGCCGCCTTTGTCCGATGGACTTATTATGAATACACCCATATCGCGGCGCGCCGCTTCCTCAACGGCGGGCCGATTCTGCTGGTAGAAGTAATACCAGTGGAGGTTCACGTAGTCGAACGCACCTGATCGAATCGCTGCGATAATGACATCAGGGGGGCCGTGCGTGGAGAAGCCCAAAAATCTGATCAAGCCCTTTCTCTTCAGCCTGCGGGCCGCTCTCAAACACCCGCACGGCCGTAGGACCCAGCCCAATTCCTTCCGATTGTTGATTCCATGGACGGCAAGCAGATCGACATAAGAAAGATTCAGACGACTGAGCGAATCCAGAAAATCCCGCACAAACCGATGTGGTTTTCTGTGCGGGCGGATCTTGGTCTGCACTATGATCTCGCTGCGCGGGAGCGAAGCGAGCGCGCGGCCGAGTTGCCTTTCGCTGGAGCCGTATCCGCGGGCCGTCTCAAAGTGGTTGATTCCGAGTTCAAACGCCCGTTCTACCACAGCCTCCACATTCGCCTGATTCTCAGTCGGGATCCGCTCCAGAGACGTGTCCTCCCAC
>CAZGYL010000975.1:0-1426 GCA_964529985.1 uncultured Planctomycetia bacterium
CCGGCGGATTCTTTCAATTCAACCACGCGGAGGGATTCCCGGGCTGTTCTTAGGTTTGCCTCCGCGACCTTGCGGGCCTCTAATGCAGAAAGTACGGGATAAAACTTGACGTGGACTTCGAACGCAATGTCCCGCCGAATGCGATCCGCTTCTTCTTGGGCTACACCTCGTTGCGTGCGGGCTCTCCTCAGCTGGGCGGCGCGTCTGCCGCTGTCGAAGATGACGTAGCCTGCTTTTAGACCCAACGACCAATCATGCGTCGGGCCGATGGAGGAGGGCAGAGCCCGTCCGGTGAGGCCTTCCGGTAGAAAAGCATGTGTCTTCCAGTAAGCATAACCGCTGCTCAAATTCAGCTCGGGATAGTAGGGTGATCCGGCAATGCCGACCTCGGCTCCGGCTATGCTGACTCCTTCGCGGGCGGCCTGCAGCCTTGTTTCTTTTTGCACGGGGCGGTGTTTGAGATCGGTGACACACGAGGTTTAGCCCTCCGTTCAAGAAGCAAGAAGATTACAGGGATCACAACCAGCGTGAGGAGGGTGGCCGCAAGCACACCGCCCATGACTGCTGTAGCCAACGGCGAAAAACGCTCGGAGCCGACCGCCAGTTCCATGGCTAAAGGCAGCATGCCCGCCACATCAGAGAGCGCCGTCATCATGATGGGCCGGTATCGAACAGACACAGACTCAACAATCGCGGCCGTGAGATCCATTCCCTTCTTTCTGCGCTGCAATATGTAATCGATCAGGATGATGCTGTTGTTCACCAGCGTGCCGGTCAGGAGGATGATGCCGAGCATCGCGGGCGTGGAAAGATACTTGCCGGCAAGCAAGAGCCCTGCGGCAACTCCGGCGAACTGCAAAGGAACGGCCGCCATTATGGTCAGTGGATGCTTGAAGGAGCCGAGCTGCGCTACCAGCACCAAATAGACGACCAAAATCCCGAGGGCAAGCGCCCGCACCATGCGGGTACGCGCTTCCTGGGAATCGCGTTGTTCTCCTGTGAGGTCAAGGCGGTAGCCTTGCGGGATTTCCAGGTCCGAAAGAGATTCTCTTACCTGACTGACGACTTCAGACAGAGGCCAGCCGTAATGGTAGCCCAGTACATCCAGTGTCTGCTGGTAGTCCTCTCGGGTGACTACACTGGGCCCGAGCTTCTGCTCCAAATGCGCGACCTCTCTTAGGGGCACTCGACGGCCGAAAGGAGCGTTGAGCACTAGATCGGAAAGATCGCCGGTGTCTTGCCGGTCGGAAGGTGCATAGCGAAGGAAAATGTCCCAATCGCGGTAGCGGGCTCTGTGATAGGGGGGACTCTCCGGCCTTTAGGCGCCTGGTAAACCAGCTGGGCTATGGTTTTCCGCTGAGGCCGAGCTCTACAGCACGACTTTGTTCGATTATGACGCGTGTTTCCGGAGCATTCAGCGTCCAAT
>CAZGYL010000975.1:1436-1724 GCA_964529985.1 uncultured Planctomycetia bacterium
GCGAGTTGATCCAAGATCTGCGGATCGGGACCGCTCAAGCGTACATCGATGGGTGCAGCGGTAGAGGCTCCCGCCGTTCCGCCTTTTTCTTTTGTTGCACAAAGAGTGACACCGGGGAGGCCCTGCATGAAACCCCGCAAGCGCTCCATGACTTCCCACTGCGTAACGGTACGCTCCGTCCGAGGCGGTCATGTCGTTTATCACAAGCTGCGTAAATTCGGAGTCGCCATCGGCTACGGTAAACCTGAGTTGAGGCAACCGGTGCTCGATTTTGTTTAGAGCAGCGCG
>CAZGYL010000976.1:0-1723 GCA_964529985.1 uncultured Planctomycetia bacterium
GAAGAGAGCCTCCCTCAGAAGGTAAGAAGGCGCAATGTGAGGCTCATTCATGCCTCTGAGCTCAGGGAGCTTCTCATTGAAAGGGGGAAGCTTAAGCCCAGCTGCTCATTGAGCACGCTGTACCGCCTTCTGCGTCTTAACGACATAAGCCTGAGAGCATGCGGTGGGAGCAGAGAGAGGCGCAGGTGGGAGGCTCCCGAGCCCAACCATACATGGCAGGCTGACGGGCTCAGGGGGCCTTATGTGATTTGGCGCGGGAGAAAACACCCCACGGTCATCATCGCCATAATAGACGACCACTCGAGGTTCATCGTGGGCTGCGACCTTTTTCTGGGTGAAAGAGCTGCATTCTTCCTTGAGCTTTTTACAGAGGCGCTTCTGAGGTACGGGGTTCCAAAGAGGCTTTACGTGGATAACGGCGGGGCATTCTGCGCCAAAGAGGTAAAGGAGCTTTGCGCAAGGCTTGAGATTCTTCACATAGCAGGTGAGCCCTACAACGCGCCCGGTAGGGGGAAGATCGAAAGGTGGCACCAGAACGTAAAGGAGAAATGGCTCCCTGAGGTTTACCGAAAAGGCCTGCGCACAATGAAGGCTGCACGTGAAAGCCTGCAGCGTTTCGTAGAGACCTACAACAAGACCTTTCACCGGTCGCTGGGCACAACTCCGCTTGGAAGGTGGTCAAAAGATAGCTGGCGCTTCCGGAGCGTAGAACACTTCGGCAAACCGCTGTGGATCTTCGGCCGGAGGCTCAAACGCCGGGTTGACCGAACTGGGTGCGTGCAGGTTGAAGGCAAACTCTACGAGGTAAGTCAAGCCCTGCGGGGCAAGTGGGTCACTGTGCTGTACTGGCACAGAGAGCCCGAGCAGATCGAAGTCTACCTGGGTGAGGAGTTTTTCTGCTCCGGACGCAGGATCAGGTAAGGAGGTACCCCATGTTTGATCGATTCTTCGGTTTTACAGAGACACCGTTCCAGAGGCACGTTCCCCCCGAGAAGCTCCTGCGTACAGAGAGGCTTAAAGCTGCAATCCGCAGGCTTAGCTTCGTTGTACAGAAGCGCGGGGTCGGTGTGCTTACAGGCCCTCCGGGCTGCGGGAAAACAACCGTAATAAGGGCTTTGTGCTCTGAGCTTGCTGACCAAAGGCTTCGCTTCCATTATGTGCTTGCCTGCAGGCAGGAGCCCGGAGGCCTTCTCAGGCGTATCGCTTGGGACCTGGGCATTGAAGCCTTCAGGGGCTTTGATCTTGAGCGCAAGCTCAAAGAAGAGCTCAGAGCCCGGCTCTCAAAGCACCTCACCACTGTAATTGTCGTTGACGAGGCCCAGAACCTAAGCTCTGAATGCCTCTGGGAGCTTGCTCACCTTGTAAGCAGGGATATGGATTCGGAAAACTCAGCAGCCCTTATCCTTGTGGGCCAGAAGGCGCTTCTTGAGAGGCTCAGCCTTGCGGTGAACGAGCCCTTTGCCCAAAGGGTGCTTCTTTACCACAGTCTGCCTCCGGCACCACGGGAGGAGGTCTTAGAGTACTTGGCATGGCAGCTTACGCGGGTGGGAGGAAAGCCAAGTATCTTCAAACCCAACTCCAAGGAGCTCATCTACACGGCCTCAGGAGGAGCTCTACGCGTTGTCGACCAGATCGCAACAGAAGCTCTGTGCCTTGCAGCCGAACGGAACCTAAGGTCCGTGGACAACGAGCTTGTAGCCCAGGCGATCGATAACCTAAGAGC
>CAZGYL010000977.1:0-1723 GCA_964529985.1 uncultured Planctomycetia bacterium
TATCTGCCTGAACTTCTTTTCAACTTGAGTTTAGAACTGCCGCTCGTAATTTACCTTCTCAACTATATCACGCCAATACGAAGCCCGCCCCGAAGGCCGCCTGAGGCTCAAGGAATCCCGTCCCGCAAGCCGCAGGACGACGCCTATGGGAGTTACAATTCCATAGTAAAGAAAAACCAGGAGTAAACGGCTCACGGTGTTTCCGCAAAGCCAGGCGATTCCCATCCACAGAAAGTAGAAAGGAAGCGCGGCTTTGGATCCCCCGAGGGAAAGTCCGCCTGAGAGGGCGCCGAAGCCCCAAAGAACAAGCGCAAGTGTGGGATCAGAGCGCCACCACGCGCCGGGCGGAGGGAGGAGGAAGAGCAAACCAAGGACCCCGAACCCGATAAGCATACTCCAACCGAAAGACCTGAGCTCCCTCGGCCCCGGTTTCCAGTTGATCTCTATAAGCGCCATGGATTCCTCCGTTTGTTTCGGCAAACCTCAGAATATCGGATAAATGAAAGGAGCGATCCCTGCAGGTGCAAGCACGATCAGAACCATAAGCAGCAAGAGCACAATGATGATAGGCGCCAGCCAGTAAGCCTTCCTCTCTTTCAGGAAGAGGAAGAACTCCCTGAAGATACCCGTCCGCTTGGCCATGCTTCCTCCTCAATCCGCACTCCCAAGTCCCGCTTTTGGAAACGGCGGCGGTACCTTTCGGCTCCTTCAAGAGGCGGCTGCTTTTCCTTCAGGCAGATGCAGTTTTCAAGAACAAGTACGTCCATGTCCGTGTACATGAAGCAACGGTAAGCATCCTCGGGCGTGCAGACAATCGGTTCGCCTCTTATGTTGAACGAAGTGTTCACGAGAATCGCTTCGCCCGTCCTGCGTTCGAAAGCCTTCAAGATCATATACAGTCGGGGAGCCGTGGCTTTGTCCACCGTTTGTATTCTGGCGGAAAAATCCACATGGGTTACAGCCGGGATATCCGAACGAACGACTTCCAACTTGGCAAGGCCGCGTTTGGCGAGATCCTCGGGCCCCAGACGGCGCCGTCGTTTTTCCTTTACAGGTGCAACAAGCAACATGTAAGGGCTGGGGCGGTCGAGATCGAAATAGTCGCCCACCCGTTCGGCGGTGCAACAGGGGGCGAAAGGCCTGAAAGATTCTCTGAATTTGATCTTCAAGTTGAGTACCCGCTGCGTCTCAGGGTTACGCGGGTCTGCAAGAATGCTTCGATTCCCCAAGGCACGCGGACCGAACTCCATGCGACCTGCGAAGTGTCCCACAACCTTCCCTTGCGCGATAAATTCCGCTATTTTGTCGCAAAGGGCCTGCCGGTCGGGCTCAACGGAGTAAACAGCGCCGAAGCGGTCCAAGCACGCTCTTACCTGCGAACTTGTAAAGGAAGGCCCCAAGAAGGAGCCCTTTTGGCCGTCGGGTTTCGGAGCTGTACGCGGGTTGTCCAGAAGTTGATACCATGCAGCCAAAGCCGCCCCGAGGGCTCCGCCCGCATCCCCTGCAGCAGGTTGAATCCATAGATCCTCAAACGGGCCTTCTCTTAGAATTCGGCCGTTGGCCACGCAATTAAGCGCCACACCGCCCGCCATGCACAGGCAGCGCAGCCCGGTTCGCTCGTGCACGTATCTAACGATCCGAAGCATGATTTCTTCGGTCACATGCTGGACGCTGGCGGCAAGATCCATGTGGCGTTCCTCAATAGGCTCGTGGGGTCTGCGCG
>CAZGYL010000978.1:0-1723 GCA_964529985.1 uncultured Planctomycetia bacterium
AGAGATAGGCCGCGCGCAGAGTAAGTACAGCCGTTTTGCCGCTTCCAGGACCTGCTATGACAGCTGTAGGCCCCCCAGCGGCTGTAACGGCTTTTTTCTGAGCCTCGGTCAGACCGCGCAGAAGTTCGGATTCAAGAAACCCGACAGCCGGGGTTGATTCACTTTCCATGCCGCCTCTTAGAAAAGCGATAATTGAACGAAGGCACCCTGCCTCTCTTCCTGATCGAAAATGTGAATGGATCCGAAAACGCCGTCGTAGCCGGCTGCGATATACACCTCTTCGTTTCGCACGCGCCTTAAGGCTTCACCTACCGCAGGGCCTGCGGTCTCTCCGACAGCCTCAAGGTCGGCCTTTCTCAAGACTTCAAGCTCGGGCCCGAGTTTGCTGAGCAGGTGGAAGTAAAGCTTTTGAACCCGCTTTGTTCCGGGGCCGGCTCCGACCGACTCGGCTATGACCTCTTCAAGTGGAATCAGCCTCTCAAAAGTGTGTCCTTTGGGTGAAGAAACATTGTGCGGACGGTCGGCGAGTTGCTCTACGCGGTGCATTACACCCACCGTAACCGGCTTGCCACAAACAGGGCACTTGCCTCCAAGGGCTCTTGTTTCGCTGGGGCTCAGTCTGACCCCGCAGGATCGGTGCCCGTCGTAGTGATACTTCCCCTCCTCGGGGAAAAACTCGATTGTGCCCAAAAACCCCTCTCCACTTTTTAGGGCGGCTCGAATCGCGTCGAAGGACAGTTCGGTTTTGAAGAGATTGCATTCCCTTGCAAGCTTGCGGGGCGAGTGGGCATCGGAGTTTGAGATAAGCGTGTAGCGGTCAAGAGCGCTTAGCCTCCAGTTCATGGGCGGATCGGAGGATAAGCCTGTTTCAAGGGCGAAGATCTCAGAGGCCAGATCTCCGAAACATTCTTCCACACTGTCGAATCCGCTCTTAGCTCCCAGGAGAGAGAACCATTGAGTCCAAATGTGCGCCGGCACCAAGAAAGCACCGTTGTCAAGAGACAAGAGAAGTTCGAGGATCACCCTGCTGTCCACGCCGAGAATGGGCCTCCCGTCGGAGGTGATCGTACCAAGCTCTCCGAGCTTTTCCGCGAACTTTCTTGCTGAAGCGAAGTCGGGCAGGAAGATAACGTGGTGGAGTTTTCTGGTGCGCTCGCCGGAGCGGTAAATGGTGCTTACTTCTCCTGTAAGCATGAACCGCACCGGGAAGCGGCAGGAAGGAGGAACCGAAGCAGCAACCTCTTCGGCGAGATCGCTTCTCAGAGATAGAAGCCCGGTGCCGTCCTCTACAAGAGCGGCCTCAAGCTCTTGGAGCCAGCTCGGGTGCGTGATATCCCCCGTGCCCACGACCTTTATTCCCTTGAGCTGAGCCCAGTGGGCTACAGTCGCCGGGGATAGGCTTTTTGAGCACGCGCGGGAATAGCGGGAGTGAATGTGCAGGTCTGCAATGAATTCGCTGTTGTGCTCGGGTTCGGTTTTCGGCCGCACAGCTTTTCCTGCAGTTTCCTCTTCCGGAGTCTCAGCAATGCCTGCGCAAGCGGCCGGTATTATAGCACTACCGACACCCAGATGTTACACCTTACCGTAACGCCTCGATCCAGAAACCACTTTCCGGTTCCTACAATTCGCCACCGCAAGCCATAGGGGCCCATAGTGCCTCGTCCAATGAATACGGGAGCGGATGAGGCCCCGAGTCCGGTTTTGGCGAAAAGCCAAAACCGGA
>CAZGYL010000979.1:0-1721 GCA_964529985.1 uncultured Planctomycetia bacterium
GGCGTCGGATCGTATCCACCCGGCGGGAACGGACCGGGATCAGGCAGCGTGGGGCCGAGCTTGAAAAGGAACCTCAAGGTTGTGGCCACGTCTGCAAGATCCACAGTGCCGTCGTCGTTGGAATCGCACGCATCCAAGCAGGCCGGATCGAACACACCCAGGAAGAGGTAGCTCATTGTGGCCGCAGGATCGGCGATATCCACCCAGCCGTCGGTGTTGCAGTCGCCGCGGATGAAAGCGGCCTTACCGCCCACGGTCAAGCAGCCCGCATGCACGTTTACAGGCACTGAGTAGTTGAAGACCGCAGCGCGGTTGTAGATAGGCACATCGCCCGCTCCGGTAAGCCCGTCTTGGAACTGGAGCGCATACTGGGTGTCGCACTCAGCGTCCTCAGGTATCGCAAAGAAGATATTGAGGACCGCACCGGGCGTATCGCGCGGAGGATACATGTGGTTGATGGGCACAGGCGGGGTTGAATCAACCAAGATACCGATGATCAACTCGCCTGCCTGGTTGTCCGCGTTGAAGCTCACAAACTCGGCGTTTATGCCCTCTGTGAGCGTGCCTTCAAGGTGCTTGTCCTGAACGATTCCCTGGCCCGAAGGCTCAAGATCGACCACCTGAATGTCGGTGGGGTACTTAACGGCCATTGACATACCTTGAATGGGCTGCTCGGCCGAAGTGTAGTACACGGTGACCTTGGCCTCGGCGCCGGCGGCACCCTGAGCGCATACGATCTCGGGCTCTTCCCCGCCCGTGTCGGCTCCAATGTAGTAGTCGATAAGACTCGGAGGAACCGGAACCTTGCAGAGGAAGGTAACCGTGCCGTTTTCCTTTGTGGGGAAGGTGCTGAATCCGCCTTCAACCAAAATGTTGTCAAGAGGCGGAGAGCCGAAAACACCGTCCACGAACTCCAGGGCGAAAGTCTTGCTCAGACTGGTGTCGTCCCGCGAAGGGCACTCGAATTCCTCCGTGCTGTAGGTGTAAACCGCAAGGGTTTGATTCTTTCCGGGCGGAAGGGTCTGGCCGTCATAAGGAGGATCAAAGTCAAAGATCACACCCAAAGTACCGCCGTCGGAGTAAATCTTCGAAGCTTCGAACTCGATCCCTACGGCCTCAGCGTCGGTTCCCTCGGTGCTTATGCTCTCAAGGGTGACACCGCTTTCGTGCTTAACGGCAAGGACATAACCTTCAACCGGCTTGAGGTTGTCGACCTCAATAGGCACACCGACCTCAAACTCGCCTTGTCCTCCTGTGGTGGAGACGATTCTCAACGTGTCGCATGTGCCGGGCACGGTAACCGAGCCGTTGTTGAGTTCCAGGCCCTCAAGCTGGCTTATGCTCATTCCGGCGACAACGAGGATGTTGCTCAGAGGCGGATCATTGAGTCCGTCCTGGAAGACAACAGGGACCTCGTCCTGCTGGCCGCAAGGCACAAGCTCTTGTGCCTGCAGGTCCACCTCTGCAATGAGCAGGTCGTCGCCTGCAGGGATCTCCTGCCCGTCGTAAGGCGGCTCGAAATCCATAACCACCCCGAGGGTGAAGCCCTCAGGCAGGATCTCAGGTACCACCAGCTCGGCGTTGCCGTCGAGCGTCGCACCGGCCGCGCGCACATCGGTGACCGCCAACTTCGAAGTGTCTACAGCCACCGATAGTACAAAGCCCTGGACGGACTCATCGGTAGACATGGTGATCGGCAACGTCACCTCTGTGCCGGTGGC
>CAZGYL010000980.1:0-1719 GCA_964529985.1 uncultured Planctomycetia bacterium
TCGCACCAAAATCTCTCCGCCATCCGCTCCCGTATTTATTGGACGAGGCACTTATTGGGCCCTATAGCTTGCCGGGGCGAATTGTGGGGACGGGACGGTGATTTCTGCATGAGGCACCAGCGGCCGGTGGCCCCTGTTGCACGCGATGGTAGACTTCCACGGGTCCGTTTCGGTCTCCTCCGCCTGAGAAAACTCTGCGCTTTGAGTGCGGGGAAAAGACAGTCGCGGTGTGGGGCATTGTTAAATTCGAAGGGAACGCCGACGCGAAATATGGGCCAGTCCATTCTCCAACAAGCCTATGAAAACCTCAAACGGAGACAGCGCACCTCGCTTCTCCGGCCCCAGCGAACCGAAAGCACGAGTGCGGAGACAGGCGGCGCCAAGGCGACGGACCGAGTCGTAAAGGCTGTAACTGAAGAGTTACTCAGTGCGTTCAAGGAGATGCGCAGCGCTGCAGCAGCCAAGCTTCAAGCAGTCGGTGTCGATCCGGCGGTGCGTGAAGCTTTGCTGGGCGCTTTTGAAGACGTGCTCAATCACGCGGCACAAAGGTGTGAGAGGAGGCTCTCCATGGACGGGAAGCAAGGACTTGCACCGCAAAGGAACCAGAGCCCGGGCGAAGTTGTACCGGAAGCCGAGAGCCCCGCATTTTCATCCGGCGCGGCACAGCCTGACGCAGAAGCGGAGATCTCTTCCCGCAAGCCTCAACCTGCACCGGTTGCCGGGGATTCGAACGCCGGCCTTCCAAGTCCGACCGAGCTTGGAGATTCAACTCCGAAAGACCCACAGGAGACAGAGGATCTACCGTCTTCTCTGGAACTTCCTGAGGAACTGGGTGATCCGAGCGAACAGGTTCTTATAGAGCTGTCGGACGACAGTGAACAGTATGAGGAAAACTCGGAGTCAAACGCCGCCACCGAAAGCGAACAGGAGCAGACAGGGCAAAACAGTGACACCGAAAGCGAGCCTGTCTCTCACCCTCCCGAACCAGAAACTCCTGAAGAGAAGAGCGATCAAACACCCGTAACCTCGGAACCCGCCTCCGGGCTCTCGGTCGCCTCACTTGACGATGTGCGGGCCATCGCCGCTGAGCTAAAAGCGACTATAGAAGAAAAGTTCGCCGAGCTTCCCCGGAAAGTTGCAAAAGCGGTACGGGTAGAAATGGAGGAGGCATCAAATGAACAATTGCGTGCGATCAACGTCAGCTTGGCCTCTTTGAACGAGGCGCTGGGGGTACTGCGCACGCGCGATCTGCCGCGCGCGCTTAAGCAGGCCCTTACAGAAGCGTGGCCTGATTCAGAACTGAAAAAGATCTTGGAGGAGATCCGAAGCGGCGGCTTGAGACCGCCCGCCGGAAAAAGCTGAGCCGGAGGGACGAGAAACGTGACGCGCCGGAAGGTACTTGTTGTAGACGATATTTCGCTCATGCGCACCATGTTGCGCAAGTACATCCGACTCATCGCTTCTTCGTACTTCCCGAACGACCCTGATGCAATAGAAGTGCTGGAAGCTGAAAACGGTGCTGAAGCGCTGAGCATCATGGCCAAAGAGAATGTGGATCTTGTCTTTCTCGATCTCATGATGCCGGAAGTAAGCGGGCTGACGTTTCTTGAGCAACGCAACGAGGACGATCGCCTTGCAGCCATACCGGTTGTCGTAACGACCGCTTTGGGGGAAGAAACAGGCGTGGATCAGGCCCGCAGGCTCGGTATAACGGGTTAC
>CAZGYL010000981.1:0-1711 GCA_964529985.1 uncultured Planctomycetia bacterium
TTTTACTGACAGCGCTCTCCAGAGGCTGCGGGAAGGGGCCTCGGATCTTAGGTTCTTGCTGGGAAGGGGTTATGCGAAGCCCGGCGCGCTTAAGCTTGTAGGGGACAGGTTTCAATTCGTAAAAAGACAGCGGCAACTGCTTTTCCGCTCGGTGATGCCGCCTCAGGAAGCAGGCGCCATAAGGCGGCGTACGGTCAAGCCGGAGGCTGTTTCGGGAAATCCACTTCTTGTGGACGGGCACAACGCGCTCATAACAACCGAAACAGCCCTTGCGGGCGGCCTTTTGATCCGCTGCGACGACGGCTTTCTGCGTGATATCGCCGAAAGGCACGGTTCATACAGGCAGAGCCCTCACACAGGCGAGGCCATATCCCTTATAAGAAAAGCCCTCGAAGAGCTTTCACCGGCCCGGGTGAGCTTCTTTTTCGACAGGCCGATTCCTTTCAGCGGACTTCTGGCAAAGCGCGTGCGGGAAGCGCTCGGGGCGGAAGTCTCCGTGGAAGTCGCAGCTTCGGCCGACGGCGCGCTCAAGGATGAGCTGCCGCGCGAGGCAAACGCGATTGTAGCGACAAGCGATTCCGCTTTGCTGCTCTCCTGCCCTCGGGTCTTTGATTTGACAGGCTATGTGGTGGGCCGATTTGTGCCGAGCGCTTGGATCGTTTCCGTCTCAGAGAACCCGCCTTGAGGTTTCAGCGTTGAGGATCTTCTTCATAAAGAAAAGCGCTTTCCTGCTCGACCAATGCCTGAAGGAGTTCAAGCTCTCCGGCGTCGAACCATATCAGGCCGCATACGTAGCACCTGTCAACCTCAATGAAATACTCGGGATTGTAGAATCCGCGGGTCATGGGGTTCTTGCACTGCGGGCAGGTGAGCTTTTCAGGCTCGTCCTCCGACCCTTGAGTGCGCGGTCTGTACGGCACTTGCCCTTTCCAGCGGCGGGCTTTGTTGCGGATCTCTTCTGAGAGCGGCAGGAGCCTGCGCACCAAGATCCTTTGCATGCCGTCAAAGGGCACAAGCCTCCCTCCGCATGCAGGGCAGGAGTGAACCGCAACACCCTCGTACGAGGCCCGCCCGAGCTGGACTTGACACCGCGGGCAGAGGGTTCCGCTTCGAAGTTTCTTATCAAAGAACTCCTGCTTGAGGAGGGGATCTTCTCCAGCGGGCACAACGGCTCCCAGAGCTGCGCGGGTTACCAGCATTTGTGCTCCGAACTGCGGCAGGGCCGCAAGCGCCGCCAGAGTGAACGGGCCCTGCCACCTGCCGTCCAGGTAAACGTGCCACAGCTCGTCGGCGGGTCTTCTCGCCGTGCGGCGTGTTTCCGTAAGAGCCACGGCACGAGGCGCGGCCTTTTTCTTCAACAGCTCTTCAATGCGTTTTTCCGTTGTGCCGGCCATGGCCAAGACGCGGCGGAACCTCTCCTCAAGCGGAGGGTGCGCGCTGAAAAGCGAGCGAAAGAAGCCCATTGAGGTATCATGCCGCCCCCGGCCCGGCGGTGCGAAAAGGATAGCTTCTGTCTGGGCGCCGAACGTACCTGACCCACGCCAAGCGGATTTGAGCCTTCGAAGCGCAAGTGCAAGACCCAAAGGATCACGTGTGAGCTGCACGGCAAGGGCATCGCTGCGGAAAACCCTCTGCCGCGAAAGCGCGGTGTTAAGCAGGTATCCCAAGCCCAGAAAAAGCCTGACCGCAAGAGCTGCAAGCCCGCCGGCTG
>CAZGYL010000982.1:0-1701 GCA_964529985.1 uncultured Planctomycetia bacterium
AGCTTGTAACCCCGAACCACTTTGAGGCCCGGAAGAAACGGCTCAGCCCGGGGCTCTCGCGGTAAAAGCCTGAGGGCTTCAAAAAACCGTACACCAAATATCCTTCAGGAGAGCCCCTAAGCGGCCCGAAAATCGGTGATACGGCCGTACGGCCCGCCTCTATGTTTTTCAGCTCAGCCTCTGCAAGCGCTCTTGAACTCTCAGGCACGCCGCGAAAGTCAGGCAACCCTCCCTGAAGCCTCAAACCCACCGCAAGATAAGCAAGTACCAGATTCCTCGCCTCCTTAAAAAGCCTGACCGCCGGAACTTCAAGCCGGGCAAATCGCTCAAAAAGTTCTTTTGTGATCTCTTTTAACGCCCGAGCTTGGCTTTCTTCAAGCACTAAGAAAGCCTCGGCGACCAAGCTCTCGTAGATCCTGAAAGCGCTGTCCGTTGTTATAAAAGCAGGGTACCGGGAACAGCGGGCCTTACAATATATCCACCAAAATTCGCAGCCCGGCTTCAGAATTACCGCAAACCCGTTTTGAGAGAGGAGCTTCCGCAGAGCATGGTCCTGCGGGAACTCCTCAATACCCCTTACCCGGGAAAGGTCGTAAGGAGGGCCGCCACCTGCAGCCGCCGGCCCCGGAGACGCGACCACAAGTGAAAAAGCCGCGATCAAGCCCCCGACTCTCATTCGTGCACCTCCGGGAAGGCGCAACCGGCAACAAGCCCGCCTTCCCTCTTTTAGGACGCGCAAGTAATCTTTTTGTTGCTTTCCACGTACTCGAAGTGAACTCTTGACTCTCGACGCGTTTCTATTCCAGTATCGACCGACAGGCACCTCTAAGGGCACGGCGCTAAGCTTCTCGCACGGGAGAGCGTCAGGCGAAAATATACAAATCCAGCTTACGGCTCGACGCCGGGACTGCGGAGGCTCTCGCCGTTAACCCCGCAACGGACAGAGTTTTCAGCCCGTTGCGGTCAACGGGAACCAAGACCAAGGCCGGCGCCCTTCCAGGCGGGTATCGGCTGCAGACCTTCTGGAGAGATTTTCAATCGCTTGGCCCGCCGGCCGAAAGGACTACAGGACCGAGAACGACGAATCCTGGAAAGTTTACGCCCTTACGCTGAAGGAGCTCGTACGGCGCGGCCGGGAAGCCGTGCCTGCAGTCCGGCGCGGGCTGAAAGATCCGAATCGTCAGGTACGAGCGCTTTGCGTCCGCGCCCTGGGCTTCCTTCAAGCACACGAAGCCGTTGAAGATCTGGGCCGGGTTCTCTTAGGTGACCGGTGGGAAACAGCAAGGCTCTTGGCCGCCGACTCGCTTGGCCAGATACACACGGAAAAGGCTTTGGACTTACTCAGAGGGGCCCGCAAATCAGAGAAAAAGGGCGATGTGCTCCTCCATATAGGCATAGCGCTTAAGCGAAAAACCGCTTTGGACCCGCGCTCAAGACAGGAGCTTCTCAAGATCGTTGACTCCAAGTTGAGAGCCGCCAGCGTCGGAAAGGAAGCACCTGATTTCGAGCTGTGTGATTCCAAAGGCTCTGTAATGGGCCTCTCTTCCTTTCGAGGCCGCTTTCTTGTGGTGCTCGTTTTTATTTACGGCGATGGCTGACCGGCCTGCAGCGCTCAGCTGCGGAAGCTGCGTGCCAGCTTCGAAGTATTTATATGACCGTGCGTAATTCGTAGACACCCTTTCGCCCCTCGATGCCCGCATT
>CAZGYL010000983.1:0-1699 GCA_964529985.1 uncultured Planctomycetia bacterium
TGACTCCGGAACTTCACAAGGAGCACCGAGCTTCGACATTGAGGGAAACAGCCGGCCATGTGGAGAGGGAGTGGATATGGGAGCCTACGAGGCAGGGAATTGTTTCGTAACCGCGGTTTCGTTCCTCCGTGGCTATATCAATTCAGACCGAAAACTCAACATAGCCGACGCGATCTTCGTGCTCCAGTACCTCCTCGCAGGCGGTGAGGCGCCTCGTTGTCTCAAAGCAGCAGATTCAAATGACAGCGGGAGCCTTGAGGTGGCGGACGCGGTCTATCTTTTGGGGTACCTTTTCGCCGAGGGGGCGGAACCTCCCCCGCCGTTTTCCGCCTGCGGACTCGATCCGACGCCCGACGAGCTGACATGCGAAGCGTTTGAGATCTGTGAAGGGTGGTGAGGAGCCACAGGGTGACCGGGAACAGAGCCGGTCCTGTTTTTTTACTGCGGGCAGATCGGAAACGCTTTGCACGAAAGCCCGTCGGGAGTGCGGTCCGGGCCGCAACGGCCGAAGGGTGCAGGAAGATCAACTCCGCCTCCGAAAAGATACATCAGAGTTGCAATCGGATCCGCCAGATTCAGCCGCGAATCGTCGTTTGAGTCCAAAGCATCCAAGCACAGAGGTTCCTCCGCCGAAGCGAAAAGGTACTGAAGGGTGAAAACGGCATCTGCGATGTTCACCCGGCCGTCGGCATTTGCGTCGCCCCTGCTGAAATCCGCCGCCTCAAGCACGCAACCTCCGAATTCGTATGCTCCTATGTCCACGCCCCGCCCGCACGGCCGCGCATGGAGATCGAGATCCACCCCCGGCGCTTCCTCCGGCGAACCGGCATCGATCGCCGGGGATTCGGGAGGAAGGCGGTAATCAGGTTGTTCGACTATGAAATCGGGAACCGCCCGCAAAAGGCCGCGCCATTGTCTTTCCTTGTACCTCTCGAAATCTACGACTCCTCGGCTCACAACAAGCGGATTTTCGCTCACCAAGCAGTTGTGCAAAGCGGCGGCAGGTAAAGCCCCTTCGGCTTGCTCAATGAGACAGTTGAAGAACTCACTGCCCTTTGCCGTAATTGAGCGCCTCCCGTTTCCAATTATCGTACAGTTGATGAACTTGGACGGTGGTCCAGGCTCCAGAAAGAAGCGGGAGTAGAGCACAAAGAATACTTTGTTGTCGGTGAACCTGCAGTTTATGGCGGTAAGGCCGGAATCCACAATGTGAATCAGGTCACCCTCCGCCTCGTTGTTCTCGAAAATACAATTCGTGAAGACCGGCGAACTTTCTCTTACGTAAAGCACTGCACCGTCCCACAAAACCTTATGCTCTCTGAAGGTGCACAGAGCAATGTTCGGCTTGCCTCCCGAAGCTATCAGCATACCCTCGGTAAGCGGTGAGGTTATGGTGAAGCCCGAGAGAACCGACCGGCCGACAAAGCCCGACAGAGCACCTTCTATAACGCAGTTTGAAGCGCCCGACCCGAAAACCCGCGCTTCGTGCGCCACGTTAAGTATATCCACCCGGTAAGTCCCGGGGGCCACGTAAACCGTGCGGACCGGAACCCCTTTCCGATCACAAATACCCAAAGGCGCCCCCATTGTGCCGCCTTCAAATCCGCTTCCAATGCAAGGAGAATCCACAGCGAGGGCAAGGTCGTACCTCAGGGCCTGGGCAAGCTCGTTAAAGGGAGCAGCCGGAGATCCATCGCCT
>CAZGYL010000984.1:0-1696 GCA_964529985.1 uncultured Planctomycetia bacterium
CGGTATCCGCAGAATAAGGAAAGCACCGTTCCAGTCCGAGGTGAATCTGAAAGGGCCGCGTACGGCCGCTTTAACCCGCCGGGGTTTCAGGTACACGCAGGCGGCGGCGACCGGTTCGCCCGAATCGGCGGTGAGAACCTTCCCTTCGACTTGTGCGGGAAGTACCTGTGTGAGTCGAACTTCCGTCACCCGCCGTTTCCCGGGGGGTAAGGAAACGCGTCGGAGAACTCTTTCATACCCTTTTTGCTCTATCCGTAACGGATACGATCCCGCTGGTAGGCCGTCGAAGACCGCGATCCCTCGATTATCGGTGTGGGTGTAACGGGCTCCTATTCGAACGAGCACGGCGGGAACAGGCTTATCCGTTCCACTTGATATCACCCTGACCGCCACCGGGCCTGGAGGTATCCGCCTCGCTTCCGCACTCTGCGCCGGAGACGACAATCCCCAGATCACAAGAAACGCGCAGGCCCCGCATACCCCGAAGAGTTTTCTCATCACCCAACTCCTTTCCCCTGCAGACCCGACCCGAAAGGTCAGTTTTGGAACGGATGCCTCGCTGCGGCAGTTTCCTCCCGCTTTTCAGAGCGGGTTGCAAGAGCCGAAGATTCGTTTACAAACACTCCGTCGCGTCAACAAGATCACGGCGGCACAAAAACTTTGTGTTGATTAATATAGTATCTCACAAGAACCATGAAAAGCGAAGAGTGAAACCGCGCCCTGGGGAGACCCGGAGTGGAACCAACGCCTGCCCGGAACCTCACGCAGGAGCTAAAAAGATCGAGGTAATCAAGCGGGTCATTCGATATCCCGCAGAGGGCGTCCGGATTCGGGAACCGGTATAAGTCCGGCGGTCGGCTCGGGACTCAAGATTTTTTCTTTTTGCGGAGTTTCTCAAGGTACTCTTTGCGGCCTTCTTGCATATAGTCCCAGACGCCGCGCTTCCAGGTCTCGATCCGGCGCTTTTCGATGTCGCTCGCAGCTGCGTTTACGGCTTGTTCCATAAGCCGTCCGAGCTCCTGCATGCGCTCTTCGGTCCCGAGTCTTTTCCAGGAGAGCTCGGGGGTCGTCCCCAACACGCCTTCCGTGCGGTTGATTTCGGAAATGCGCAAGTAGAATCTTTTCATGGGTGCGGCCGCGCGACCGAAATAGAGTGAAAAGAACTCATCGATGACCTTGCCGTAGTCGGTCTCCACGTTGAACGCGGTCTGCATGTAAATATAGTAGTCAAGCTGCTGCGGGATACCGCAAAGGAAAAAGCCCCGTATGCCGTCCCGGTGGTAACGCTTCACCCATTTGGAGATGACATCGGGCATGAAGCAGGGAAAGCATTTCCAACCTCCGATGAGAGCCCTCTCCATGGGATGGTGAAAATAGTTCCAGACAAAGAGCCGCCGGTCTTTCTGGGCGACCCATTTGCGGTAGAACTCGGCGTCGTTGGCGAAGGTGCCTTTCTGGTAGGCGTAACAGAGTTGAATGCAGGGAGCCACCGCCACGTTGGGCTCAAGGTCGAAAGTGGGCGGGTAGGAGTAAACGTGATAGGCCAGGGCGGCGATGAATTTATCGGGGTGCGTCTTTCTGAGTTCGCGGGCCACGGCGTTTACGAAACCGAATACGTAATCGCTGGCCTCTCCGGTCCCGAAGGTATATCGCCTGCGGCGTGATTTGCCGCGTGCGAGAATCGCCTGGCATTTCT
>CAZGYL010000985.1:0-1695 GCA_964529985.1 uncultured Planctomycetia bacterium
CCCCTCGCGCATTCCTTAGGTGGAGCGGCGACGCAGTCCCCAATCAGCCGGCCCCCACACTATGCCGCCCTTCTGCAGCCTATTGCTCTTGGTGGCAAGAACTTGGCATGAGAAGGCAAACCACGGTATCAATGCTTAAGTGGTCCACGAGGCCAGCACTCCGAACTCTCTCCGGTACATCCGCCTCTGAGAGAAGCATGAGTCATTGCCTCTATGGCCTCAGGCTGTCCGGGCCGGCTGATTGGGGATCGCCAGTCTCGTGCCAAAAGATCCCGCCAGGCGCCCCGAGTCCGGTTTTGGCCAAAAGCCAAAACCGGAAGGTAGTTATTGGATGAGGCACTAGCCTGTTTCCCGCTTGATGAATTCCCTGACCTCATCCAGCCTGCCGGCGCTTCCCAGGACTTCGTTCTTGTGGGCTATGTATTTGGCGTACTCCTCGATAAAAACCTTTCCCGGTTTGCGGAAGTCGAAAACTTCAGGATGATCGCGGAAGTATTCACGGTGAACGCGACACCAGACAAGCCGCCCGTCGGTATCGATGTTCACCTTGCAAACTCCCATCTTGGTCGCACGTGCGATCTCCGTCTCGTCCACCCCCTTGGCTCCCTTCAAAGCCCCTCCCGCAGCATTGATCCTTTCCACCTCTTCAGCCGGAACAGAGCTTGATCCATGCATTACAAGGGGAAAACCGGGCAGTAACTTGCTTATCTCTTCGATCACCTCGAAATGAAGGCCCTGCGTCCCGGAGAACTTGTAAGCCCCGTGGCTCGTACCGATAGCGCAGGCAAGGCTGTCGCAGCCTGTAAGCTCCACGAATTCTTTAGCCTTCTTCGGGTTGGTCAGGTGGGCTTCGTCTTCGCTGACCGATATATCCTCCTCCACACCGCCCAGCTGGCCGAGCTCCGCTTCAACGGCCACTCCGCGTGCATGAGCAGCCTCAACGACGCGCCTCGTAATTTCAACATTTTTTTCAAAAGGCTCGTGACTCGCGTCAATCATAACGGAGGTATAAAAACCGCTCTCGATGCAGTCGTAGCAAGTCTGCTCATCTCCGTGATCCAAGTGCACGGCGAAAACCGCATCCGGAAATATTTCGTCCGCCGCACGAATCATAGCTTCAAGCAGCCGTTTGTCGGTGTACGCTCGAGCCCCTCGTGAAATCTGCAGGATGAAAGGCGCGCGACTGTCCATACAACCCTTGAACAGTCCCATGATCTGCTCTGCATTATTGACGTTATAAGCCCCGCAGGCGTACTTGCCGTAACAGTGCTTAAAAAGAGGCTTTGTGGAAACGATCATGTCGGTGTCCTTTCTTTCCGCTGTGCTTTCTCTCTTTCCGCTTGCAAGACCGAGGTCACCTTGCTGTGCGATCTCTTGCCGAGACGGAAACGGCTACTATAGCCGCCCCGTGGAGGAGGGTCAACCAAGAGTGCTTTCCGGCATTGTGCCCCCGCCGGCCCCCAGCTAAAGTTAAGCAGTGCGGCACGGAACTACAGGAGGGAGAAATGACCGACCGCGGTAAATATGAACGCAGAGGCGTCTCGAGCGGCAAGGAAGAGGTACACCGGGCCGTAGAGGGGCTCCAACCGGGCCTCGTCCCCGGTGCGTTTTGCAAAGTGCTCCCCGATCTGCTTGGAGCGCGTGAAGACCGTGCTCTTGTAATGCACGCCGACGGTGTCGGCACAAAAGGTGTGC
>CAZGYL010000986.1:0-1695 GCA_964529985.1 uncultured Planctomycetia bacterium
TCCCGAATCGCAAGCCTCATACAAATGCGCCTCCTCGCTCTACAGTAAGCGATTATGGTTGGGCGGGGACTCCTCGGTGGGAGCCCCCGCCTCCCACACCTCTTACCTGCAACGGATTCTGAAGTAGACGTGAACCGCCATATTGTCGCCCCAAAGCTCGCCGTTTCGCAGGCGCAGCCGGCCGGCTTCATCCATACCGGCACCTATATTGGGAGCGGTTTCCGTGCGGTCCACATCGACTTTGATATGCACGTCAAGCGCCATGGGCTCTCCAGGCGGAGTTGTAGGCTTGAAGACCGCTTGGGCGTTGAGATGATTCCCGTATCCTGTGGACCAGGAGCCGCTTCGCTCCCTTGAGTCCTGCCAATTGGTCTCGCCGTCCCCTTCCCAGGACCGGTAGTCCACGCCGTAGTCGTCGGAGTACCATTCCCGGTACCTGGCAAGCGCACAATTGTTACAGTTCAAAACCGAGTCCTGGAAAAGATCGAATTCATGGTCCTTGCTCTCAAGGATCACCCAGCCGTCGAACACATACTTTGTTGCCTGCCCCGGCCACAGAGGGTAATGGTCCTCCTCGTCGTGTGGGCAGGGGTCGATCCCGATGCCCCATCGCGTGTGGGACTCAATCCACATCTCGTCAGGAATCTTATCCGGGTCAGGAGCATTGAACCACCTGTAAACCGCAAAGCCGGAATCGCCGTCTCGCGTGTCCCGAGGCTCGGTGTAAGAGTTTTCTACCTTAGCCCCGCAGCTTCCGAACTGCGCATCGTCGAAGAAAAGCGCAAGGTGGCGGTTGTTTCCGTCGTTCTCCTGCCAGCTTGCACGTGCTGTAGTGAAGTTTTGCTTATCCCAAACTTCGCCGGCATCCGGGCGCCAGTCGCCGCCCACCTGGGTTACGTAAGCGTAGCAAACCGGTTGCTTCATGGCCGCAAGGGCTGAGTCCGGGAGGCTGAAGACCACAGGAGAGCCGAAGCAACAGGTTGTGGTCTCAACAAGGTATTCCCAGACAGTCCAGCGGTCTTCAAGGACAACCGAAGCCTCACGGTACTGCGTGCCGTTTTGCTCGAACGTGAAGACCTCAATGTATTTGGGCGGATTGGCCGGATCGAAGGCTTTGTAATCGGAACGGCACTCGGTGTTGTAGGTGTATACATCGTCCTGTTCGTCTTTGACGCAGATGATGGATCCTTCGTCCGCCGTGTTCAAGGCAAGCACAAATAGAGTCTTTTCCGCGGGAACGTAGTGGATTCCCGGAAAGTCAACGTCGGGCTCGGGAGCGTTTGTATCCGCCTTGTAGTAAAGATGGGCGGAAGATCCGTCAACCAGTTTGTCCCCTCCGGGAGGCTGAGTAGGGTCGTTGTCACAGAAGATATCACGGTAGAAAACGACTGCGGGTATATACTGCGATCCCTCAAGGACAAATCCTGAAACAAAGACGCGCGCTGTTCGGCCGTCCACTGCAAGGGCTCTCGGACTTTGAAGTTCCTGGCCTTGGATAAAAATCTTCGCCTGGTCGTCAATGACCCAATCTCCGTCCGAATCCCGGAGCACGGTAAGGGCTTCGTGCCCGTTGACCTCGTGGAGTACCACAAGGGCCTGTTCATGCTCACCGGTCCCAGGTAGAGAAAAATCCACGAGCACGGCATCCAGGATCTTGTGCCCCGCTTGGAAAACATCTGCGGTATCAGCTACGCC
>CAZGYL010000987.1:0-1689 GCA_964529985.1 uncultured Planctomycetia bacterium
AAGAAACCCGGTTCCGAACCGGCGATCCCGGTTTCTATGCCGTTGAGCTCTACTTTTCCGAGCGCGTCATCGGCGCTGTAGCGGCCCACCAGCCTGAAAGCGGCGGAAGCGTAGGAAGAAAGGTCAAAAACAAGGCGGTAAGTGTAAGTGCCCGGTGCAACGGAGGTTCCGTCGGGTCTCGGCGTGATCCACATGGAACTGAGCGTGTTGGGAATCCACGGCGGGATCGGGAAGGAGTCCGATTTCACCGTGTAAACCTGAGGCCCCTGAAATGAGGGATCGGAGCTTTCAACGAGTCTCCAATGAGAATCAAGAGCCCTGTCAGGAAGAGCGGTCTGTGAATCATTGACCCCGGTGTTCCATATGACGGGTTTCGGGATCTCGCCCGCGCATTGAAGTCGCCAGAGATCGCCCGCGCGCGCTTCTGTGAAATCCTGCTCGAAGATGGGGCTCGAAGTCGAGGGATCAAAGATGCGCACTTTTTCAAACCGCGTGAATTGAAAAACCAGCACGCTTTGCGTGTCCAGGCGGTCCGCCTCGGCAAAAGCATGAGTGACTCCGCCCGGGCTCGTTATTTGAATTATGTACTGGCAGGCTGCAAAACCTACGTCATGATCTACAAGTTGTTCACTGTCGGTCATCCCGAACCCGACGCCCAAAACTTCGTCCGTCTCCGAATCGTACAAGAGGCCCGGATTGCTCACGCGGATACGCCCGAAGGCGGAATCTTCAACCGAAAGCACCGGCGAGGGACTGTATGAGAAGTTGAGCCCATCGGAGCTTGACACAAAGTACAGCTCGCGAAACCGTCTCTGTACGACACCTACGTAGGTCCCGTCGGGGCGTCTCTCGATATCGGGTTCAAAAAGGGCCGGCCACCCGTCTACAGCGGGATACTTCCGCAACAAAACGAAGGTACTCGGCTCAGCTTCCGAGCACGATGCAACAAAGGTGTGGAGACCACCTGTGTTATCGACCCTGCCGTCGAACCACATCCTCCAGCCCTGCGCGGTCCGCACAAGGGAAGGCCTTGCGATGTCCGTCAAGACACCTCCTGCCACGCCGTTCGGATCAAGGATCCGGACCTCGGTGGATCTTGTCCCGGCCCCGGGAGTCCAGTTGATTCCGTCTGTTGAACGGGAGTAATTTATCCAATCTCGAAAATCCTTTCCGACGAATTTGGCCGCGGTGTAAACCATCCAATAGACGCCCTCGAAGAATTCCACAGAAGGATCGTTCACATGTACGTATTCGCCCTCTGTTATAACGGGGAGGCTTTCACCCCACCGATCCCCGGGATCTAGGGAAGTGCTTATGGAAAGATAGATTCTGTCGTTTGTCTGACCTCTGCTGAGCCACCCTCCGTGATAGCACCACCAGCGGCCGTTGCGTTTGAGAAGATCAGGGGCGTAGAGGTTATTCCCCTTGATCCTTGGATTTGAAGCAAAGGGGAAAGTACGTCCGGTTCCGGGACGGGCCACGTTTGTAAAGGTGATCCGCCCCGCTTTTCCGGTCTCTCCCTGCCTCTTGAATCCCGCCGGGCGGCAGGGTGAGGCCGCAGCGCCGGCTGCCTGGAACACGAAGAGTATGACCGAAAGCGCCGGGTTCAAGAGCTTTCCTGACACTTTTCACCTCCCATGCCATTTTAGACTGAAAGCGGCCGCTTTTGCATGCTTCGCGGTGATGAGA
>CAZGYL010000988.1:0-1688 GCA_964529985.1 uncultured Planctomycetia bacterium
CGCTTGCGCTTGCATTTGCAGCTGTTGCGCTTTCGGCTTTTTTGCTTTCTGTGGGACCGCGGGCTGGACCCGGCGGGCCGCAGAAGCCTTCCGAACCCCCAAAACCCGCGCGGAGAGAACCGGACCGGGATAAACCTGCAAGCAGGAAGACGAGCATAAAAGGCAGCGGTGCGCGGAAGAGCGCCTCGGCGCCCGAGCGTGCCGAAGAATCTGCTTCAAGAGCGGAGGCTGAGGTTGCGGCTGCGGCCTTTGCAGGTGTGTTGGATGAGATAAGCCGGCCGGGAGTGCCCTTTAACAAGCAAATAGCAGAGCTTGAGGATTTCAGAAGGCGGTTTCCGGGAAGTGTTTGGGCTGAGCGCGCTTCTTCGAAAATAAAGGAACTCACACGTGCTTTTGAATCGGAGGCACGTAAACGATTGTTGTCGCTTCTCAAATCCGGTGCTTCGCCCGATGTCCTCTACCGCAAGCTGAAGGTTTTTGCGGCGGACGCGGGTTTCAAAGGGACAAAGGCCGCTCTGGAAGCGGCCGTGCGGGCTGAGGAAATCAAGAAGCAGAGTGCTGAGGCCCTGACTGAAGCTGAAGCCGAATGCAGGAAACTTTGTGCGGAAGGGCGCTTCCAAGAGGCACTGGAGGTGCTTGACCGGTATTTGGGGAAACTGGTGGCCCGGGATCGCAACGCTCTGGAGGAACTGCGCTCAGAGGTGGAGAGGCGCGGGGCGGCTTGGCTGAAAGAACGGCGACTTTGGGAGAGTACCAGGGAACGCGTACTTGAGCTCCTGAGCGAGGGGAAGCTTGAAGCTGCACACAGAGAACTTGAGAAGGGCACCAGCGGCTTGAGCTTTGCATCTCTTAAGAAGGAAGCCGAAGCTTTGGCCGTGTGGGTGGGCAAGGCGGTTCGGTTCGAAGAGGCGCTCCGACAGGCGGTGAAGTCGAAAATTGGCCGCACTCTCCCGGTTGTTTACTACGAAGCGGACGGGGGCCGGCGCCGTGTTGTGGCCTTCTTTGAGGGTCTTAAGGAAGGAGCGGTCCGTATCAGGCGCCCTGGGCTTCGAAAACGAATAATCCGCCCGCTTGCCGATTTGGGATTTGAGACAATGCTCACTCTTACGGCCGCCCGGTGGAAGGAGCCATCAGGGCTTCCTCTTGCAGCTGCAGCGTATGTGGGATTCTCAGGCAGGCTTGAGCGCGTGCGCAGGATTTGGAGTGAGGTGGCGGGAACTCCTTCCTTGAAACAGGAGCTCAAGCAGCTTCTTGTGGAGTTGTGGGAAGTAGGCGCGAGGAATGCGCTTGCCGGTGGTTTGGAGGAGGCCGAAAAACTGGGCCTGGCGGGGCGGGCGGCCGACGCCCTTTCGCTTCTGCGCTTGCTGCTTGAGCGTTTCGGTGGATCGCGGGCTTTTGAGGGCTCGGCCGCTCGGTTTCGAAAGCTTTACCTTGAACTTTTCGTTGCTAATTCAAAGAAACGCGGGATTCAAAGCCTGGTTCATGCAGGCTCGGTTTCTGTTAAAACGGGGCGGATCCACCTTGTGTATCGATTCAACGACCCGGGGGAGCTTCTTGATTGGAAGCCGGAGGGCGAGACCGAGGCCAGGCTCGTTTCAAGGGATGGCTCATGGCTTCTGCTTAAGGGCGTACTTCGGTTCCGCGGCGGGGAAGCTGTATTTTCGCGCTCGCTTGTACTGAGCGGAATC
>CAZGYL010000989.1:0-1686 GCA_964529985.1 uncultured Planctomycetia bacterium
GCATCGCCGCGCACGAAGCCGTGGGGGAAAACAGGTTTAGGCACAGCGGTCAGAGAAAGATCGAAACTTAAATCCGAAGAGGTGGCATTCGCCTGGTGCACCTCAACCGCGATCACATTCTCACCGGGTCTGAGAAGCGCGGGATCGATCTCTGCCTCCCGGTAGGAGTCCTCATTGGAAGTCGTACCCGAAGCCCAGGTATTGTAAGTGATAGACCCCTGAGGCATATTGCTTCGAAAGACTTCGGTTCCGTTCAGATAAACAACCGCGCCGTCATCCCTTTTAAGCTCAATCTTCAAGCTTTCGAAAATCGAAGGATCCTCAACTTCAAAGGTATGCCGGAAGTAGGCTGTGGGATAGCGGTTTCCGCTGGGGCCTCCGTCGATAACGGTCGCTTCGTCTCCGTCACCGTAACCGAGTTCGGCTCGGCCCTGCTTCCAAGAAGAGTCGTCGAATCCAAGCTCGCGCCAAGCGGTCCCGGCATTAACACCGCCGTCCAGGTACCGCCAAACACCGCCCCTGGGAATCAAAACCACCGGCCGAACCACGACAAGTTCCGTTCGGCCCGTAAGCTCCCCGTTCTCAACTCCGGTCAAGGTCAAGCGGGCCACGCCGGACCCCTCCAAACTTCTGGACTCAGGTTGTACGATCAAAACCGTCTGCCCGGGCACAAAAACCACTTGGCCGTCCTGGACGCCACCACCTGGTGTCTCCAGACGATATGACACGACCACCTGCAAAGTTGTAAAGGAGCTCAGCCGAACGGGGATTCCTTCCTCAAAAAGCTCAGCGGCGCTCTTACCGAAAGGAACGGCGATTCCGACACCCACAGGTCCTTCCGGCACGGGGAGGAACGGAATGAGGCGCTGCGCATCCCGAGCCGGATCCCAAACAGCATTCCGGGGGTGCAGTGGATCCTCCTCGCTCAGCAGGTTGCCGTGTAGATCCATTTGCGAAAGCCGCTCGTTCCAATCATCCCAGTTGCGGCCCCAAATGTTTCTCCGGTTGAAAAGCAGCAGAGAATCCACCACCCGCAGGAACCCGTCATATGACCAGTCGTAGTTGTCACCGAAACGCGCCCCCACCAAATTCGCCGTTGAAAAAATATTCTGCGCCTCAACCAGGGCATGGCCGAAGCCGCATTCGATCCCCTGCCCGCAATTCAGAACCACGGTGTCCCTGACCGTCGGCCGCCTTGGATTGTCACTGCTTCCACCCGACCAAGCCATACCCTCGTGATAGCAGGCTTCGATCCAGCAGCCTTTCACTTCAACCGTGCCTCCGGAGCCGGAGCCTGCATCGATTCCGTCATCAAGCGCAAACCCCAACAGGGAATCAATGATGTAGTGATTACCTCCTGTCAGGTAAAAAGCGTCGTTGTCCTCGTCGGTAAAAGGCTCGTCATAGGCGGGGAATCCGATAAGTGCACAACCCTCAAGCCTAACGCTTCCGCCGTTGTACTGGCCCGCGGTTATGCAGCGCTGAACCAGGCAACGCTTCATAGTAAGGTAAGAATCCTCTCCGTGACCCGCCTGGCCGGCATTGTGCACGATCGCACAGTCTTGGAGAACGGCTCTGGCTCCGTCATTTAAATACAGGGCGCACTGCTCGTGTCTGTGGCTGTGCCCGCTGCCCGGGTTGTTGTCGAACCAGTCGGGATCCGCGCCGCTTCCGGTTATTATCGCA
>CAZGYL010000990.1:0-1682 GCA_964529985.1 uncultured Planctomycetia bacterium
CAGTCTTGACCGCGAACGAGAAAAAGATTCTACGAATCATGCACACTTATATAGACAGGAACATTCTGTGCGTTTTGAATCAGCCGGCTGAGCGTCTCAATGAACCGGCGTCGTTCTCTCAGATAGAGAAGCATCCTGCGCTCTTCTCCGTCCCTTCAGACGAACCGCACCTCCACCTCGCCGTATCCCGCCGATTCACCCCTTTCTTCGACTCCGCTTATGTCCGCGATCGGAATCTCGTGATTCAGGTCCAGGCGCAGGAGAAAGTTCAGCCACCCTGCGAACAAATGGGGCTTCACGGTCAGCATGTCACGGGACAACCGGACCATTATGCAGCCGTTGGTGCTTGCCAGGCTTGTCCAGAAATTCTTAAGGGACCGTGCTGCGGCATGTGCTTCAAAGAAAAGATCCGCGCTTTCCATTGAAAATACCTTTCGTTTTTAATGTTGCTGATAAGCCCCCTCTCCCCTATATCGGATCGGGAAGAGCGCGCAAGCGGGTCACTTGCGAAATATTTCCGGCACGTACCGAGTCCGGAGCGCTTTCTCTTAGAGTCCCTCTATGGGAAAATGCTTTTCAGCCTTTGATTTTCTCGGAGATAAGCGAAAAGGAGACCTCAATGCGTAGCAGCATGCTTCTTGCCTTCGGGCTGTGGGCTGCTCCCGTCTTATCGGGCGGTACGGTACAGATCGTGGCTCCTCCGTTCCCCCCGGGACCCGCTGCGCACGGAATGGCCAAGCTCCGGGAGGCGATACTAAAACGGGGAGACACTACAGCAGTGATTCGAACAATTAAGGAGGCAAACGCTCCGCATGTCATTGCGGCCGGTTTTGCATCCGATCCTGCAGTAGCCGAGTTGATCAAGGCAGGCGGCCTGAAGGTGCCCTCCTGCAAGGAAGCCTTGGCCGTACGCCGCATTGACGACGCCCGCCGCCGGACGGTGGTGCTCTGCGGCGCGGATGCAGTGGGTCTCATGTACGCAGCACTTGACACTGCGCAGCGCATCAGGTGGGCCTCCGCCGAAGAAGACCTCTTCGCCCACATAAGAGATACGTCCGAAACGCCTTGCCTCACCGATCGTGCGGTTTCCACGTACACAATGCAGCGCAGGTGGTTTGAGCAGCGACTGTATGATGCCGAGTACTGGGAGAGGTACTTCGACCTGCTTGCCGAAAACCGGATCAATCATTTCGTTCTGATCTTCGGCTATGAAAACGGCGGGTTCCTGGCACCCCCGTATCCGTATTTTTTCGACGTCGAAGAGTTCCCCGGCGTAAGACTCTACGGTATCACTTCTCAACAGCAAGCTGAGAACACCTCAGCCCTCAAACGCGTAATTGCGTCGGCCCACGAACGGGGGATGCGTTTCACCGTGGGCATCTGGGATCATATCTACCGCGGGGGTGTACAGAGCGGCGGCATTCCCGGGGCATCCGAGCTGGCCGGGAAGAAGGCGCCGCATCTGGTCTACGGTCTTACCCCGTCCAACCTGATTCCCTATACAAAAGCCGCACTTAAGAAATTTCTCAATATATTCTCTTCACTTGATGGAATCCAATTCCGCATGCATTGGGAATCGGGTCTCACGCGGAAAGAAATACCCGGCTTCTGGCATGACATCTTCTCCATGTTGAAGCGGCTTCGCCCGGAACTCCAGCTTGAATTGCGGGCCAAGGGCCTCC
>CAZGYL010000991.1:0-1673 GCA_964529985.1 uncultured Planctomycetia bacterium
TGGGCATGAGATAGGCGTTGTGCTTTACGCCCGGAGGGCACTGCAAGCTGTCAGGTGTGATTGCGACTGTAGCAAAAGTTTGCTTCGAGATCCCGCAGGCTGCATCGATTATTTCAACATCAATGTCATAACAGTTCCATTCCGGCAGAAATAAGGCCACTGAACTTGTGGAGCCGGAAGAGATAGTGCGCGCTCTGGTTGAATCATGTATCGTCCAGCGGAATTCCAAATGCGGTGTGGGTTGATAGGGTGGGTCTTGGCTGTCAGGATCAAGGGAGTGCGGATCGCCGTTCCCGTCCAGCCAAGTACCCTGAAGCTGAAGGACTGCGTAAACTTTCCCTGCGGAATCCGGAAGGTTCCAGGGCACGGCCCAGCGTAGCCTTATGGGCGGGTCATCAAGATTGGGAAGGGTGCGAATACCGGTGAGATCCCTGACTGCAACAAGAGGATAGGGAGGGCATGGAGATCCGGGTATTGTGAGTTCATAAGGCCTGTGGTCATCCGCAAAGGCAAAGTACGGAACCGCAGCGTCACCGCCTGTTGCGAAGATATCGATTAAATATTCTCCTTCCGGGAACGGGGTGTAGGGAGGCTGTGGTTCCCTGGTGCAGACCACGCTGTACCAACGCTTCCCCGCCCCTGCCCGGACGGAGGGAAAAGAAGTTGTGAAAGAAAAACCGTCCTGCGGGTACACATGCCGGAGGCGCACGTTCAGCTTCAGGCCGTAGGCCGTTAAGATCTGCTCGTAAAATCCTGAAAGCTCAAGGACCTCGGCCGGCTTGTCCAAAGTGAATCCGGTTGTGAGGAGACGACTGAACTCAAGGCTCCCCAGAAGGCTGCGTGTCAAATCGGTCAGTACGAAACCCGGAGTTTTTCGCTGGAGCCCGAGACCCTGAATGCGACACAGACCCCCGCAAGGATCCGGATCCGGCCAGCCCCCGCCGTACACGTAGAGATCAAGAGGGTGGAGGGCGTTTGCAAAATGAACCGCCCCGTTAAGAGGCGGCGGCTGTCGGCAGATGAACAGGCCCGCAAAGCCTGCAGAAGGTGGCGATACATCGTCGTGAGTGAATCCTTCAAGGGAAATGTGCACTTTTCGGGCATCACCGCAGGGCAGTTCAATGAATGCGGCATCGCCGGGGAGTTCGGCAATGACGCGACCGCTGTCGTCGCGTACCAAAATCTGCGTGTATTCAATAGGATTGTACCACCGGAAGCGCGCCGTTCCCCAAGCCACCGTCCCTTCAATCTGCTGGGGTCCCGGGATCGGTGGTCGGGGTTCGACATAAGTGACGCCGTTCTCCAAACAGTTGCGCCCGCGGGAATCGTCCGCACACACGTCGACAGGTCCCGGAGGTTCCGTCGGGGTCAGTGCCGGCGCTTCTCCCCTGATGAGCTTCTCGGAAACGAAAACTTGGTTGAGAAGCTTATGAGGGCCGAAAAAGATACTCGTTGCCTCCCGGAAATTTCGGCCTAGGATCTCAACCTGCGTCCCGCCCTCGGTGGATACAGAAGAAGGGGTCACGCCGTATACCATAGCCGGAGCTGCGATCTCGACAGCCTGTGCGAGACGAGCTACAGGCCTGCCCCTTGCATCAAGAAGGATCGCATCGTAAACGCCCGGAGCCAGCGGCGTAGGGGTTGTCCCTTCCATGCTGCCCTGATTTATGAGC
>CAZGYL010000992.1:0-1671 GCA_964529985.1 uncultured Planctomycetia bacterium
AGGCGTTGAGTTCTTCTTCCTCAGTGGGGGGAGGCTTTTCAGGCGGCGGGGGTGAAGGTGCTTGCAGTGCGCAGCCGGCTCGGCCTTGCGCCCTCCCCAAGGCCCGACGACCAAAGCGCTTTGAGCAAAGCGGTGGCCGTGGCTGAGGCCCTGGGGGCCAAATACGTCATGCTTCACTCCTACTGGAAAGTAGTGAGGCCCGGGGGCACGGATAGATTCTTCTTGGTGTGTGATCACCTCAGACGACTGCTTCTTACAATAACCTCTCCCAGCGTGACGCTTTGCGTGCGCAACGTGGCCGGCACCACTTGTGAGACCTCCTTGGATCTCTTGAAGCTCGTTGAAGCTGTCGGGTTCACCAGGCTGAAGGCTGTGTTTGATCCGGCAAGCGCCGCTCTTGTCGGGGAGTTGGGCTACGGCGACGGCTTCCCTTTGCTTGCCCCGCACGTTGCCTACGTCCTGGGCAGGGATTTCGATCCGGGCACCGGCATCTTCGTACCTCCCGGAGAGGGCATTTGCCCGTGGCCCCGTTTGGTTGCGCACCTTAAGCAGGGCGAGCCGAAGGTGCCGATAGTGATCGACCCCAGTACCACCACAGCGGGGGAGGACGAAAAAAACGTTGACCCTCAGCGCGCTAAGGTTGCGCTGGCTGCTCTCGGAGGCCTGCTTGCCCGGGCATGATCGAGGAGGGCGGGAAAGCCTTGCCGCCGCTCCACCCAAGGAATGCGCGAGGGGGGAAGATGCGAGAAGAGCTATCCCGTCCAGAGCTCTCCGGCGACCAAACGCCTGAAATCTTTCGAGGGACCCTGAAGAGTCCGACTTCTCGCGTCTTTCCTCCGAGCAGGCATTCCGCACCCGGCAGATTTAACAACCGGGTCGGTAAGGTTGCCTGCGTCACGGCTCCTTGCCTCGTACCAAAATCTCTCGGCCATCCGCTCCCGTATTTATTGGACCAGGCACTTATGGGGCCGTATAGCTTCCCGGGGCGAATTGTAGGAACGGGAAAATGGTTTCTGCATGAGGCATTAACTAGAGGTACTGATAAATTAAATCGGGGATAAAGAACTGCCGTCTGTTCAGCACGACCCCGAGAAGCTTACCGCCGTGCTTTTCGATTTCCTCTTTTGCGTGTTCGACGACCTGGCGCTTGGTGTGATGGGCCCTGACGACCAGCAGTATATGATCCACCTTCGGCCCCATTACCAGGCAGTCGGCGTACTGGGAAATGTTGGGAGTATCAAATAGTACGTAGTCAAAACGGCTGCGAAGTTCCGTCAACACCTGTTGAAATCGGGGTGAACGCAGGAAGCGTGCGGGATCCAAAAGCGGCCCGCCCGAAGGCATAAAAGCGAGGAAGGGCATATAGGTGGGGCGGATGGCCCGGTGAGTATCAACACCTGCGCTCAGTACGTCCGAAAGCCCTACCGTGTTCGGGTTGTTGAAAAGCTTGTGCAGGACAGGACGTTTGAAATTTGCGTCTACAAGGAGCACGGTATGCTCGAGGCCTTTAGCCAGGGAAACCGCAGTGTGAAACGTAACGAAAGAGACGCCCTCACCGGGTCTTGCACTTGTAAAGGCGAGGCAGGTGCCGCTCTTTGCGTCTTTGCGTTCCAGGATCAGGAAGTTCTTAAGGCGCTGGAACTCATCAAGCACCCTGAGCGGCAGGTGGAG
>CAZGYL010000993.1:0-1664 GCA_964529985.1 uncultured Planctomycetia bacterium
CCGATCTTCGGCGGTCAGGCGCCTAACATGTGGGGCGGGTACGACTATGCCAAGCTTATGAAGAAGATTCAGTTCATTGAAGCTTACGACCTCGGCTCTTCTCAGGCGATCATCCGCTCGTTTAATCCGGGTAACGCTTTACCTCAGGTTACAACCCATTTCCATAAAGATGCGCTCGGCACAGCAAACGATATTTGGCAGACGTGGTACTACTTCGCTCACGGCAACCGCGGGATGATAGGCTGGGTCGAGGGGTGGTTCGATGGCAAAAAACCACGCCCTTGGCTTGAGGAATACAAAGCGACCAATCTGGAGGTCGGCGGGGTTCAAGGACCGAAAATGGTCGGTGCGCACTGGATTCACGACGGGGTTGCGATCTATTACTCGCACGCCTCGATCCAAGTATCTTGGTGCCTTGATATCGAGCCGCACGGCCGCACCTGGGTAAACCGAGGGAGTGATTATCGGCTCGGAACATCTCACAACGTGCGAAAAGCGTGGGAGTATCTGCTTACGGATTCAGGTATTCAGTACAACTTCATCCCTTATGACGAGGTTGTTGTACGCGGGGTGCCGCGCGAGTATAAGGTGCTGATTCTTCCAGCCTGTTACGCGTTGTCTGACATTGAGGCCCGGCGGATCATGGAATTCTGCAGGAGAGGTGGAACCGTTATAGCTGATTTCGCACCCGGGCTTTTTGATCAACACGGCAAAGGGCGTACAGCCGGAGTATTGGATCAGCTCTTCGGCGTGAACCACGACGGCAGCGAAAGGAGCAGCGATTTCTTCGGCGACAGGTTGTGGGTTGAGACCGATCAAGACGCAGGTTACTCCTACCGCCGCTATCGCGACCTTTTCGCAACGATCAACTGCAAGCTGGAATCCGGCTATGCGGTGGCCGAACGGAAACTTCCAACACATATCGTGCGCAAGTTCGGCCTGGGTAAAGCCGTTCTTATCAACCTCTCGCCGCAGCGTTACCTGCAATACCGAGAGGAAGGCACTGCAACCGATGCAACGCGGCGGGTTTTCATTAAGTACGTATTGAGTGCGGGTGTCCGGCCGTGGGTGACTGTGACAGGTGAAGACGGACGCAGGCCGCGTAACATGGAAGTCACGTATTGGAAGAAAGGCGACCGGACGCTTCTTTTTGTCATACGGAACGAGCGCGTTACGGGCAGCCCGCGTAAAGGAGACCGTAAGATAAGAATTAATATGTCATTCCGCAAGCCTGTGCGGGATGTCATTGACGAACGCACGGGAAGGAAACTCGGTTCCGGCCGCAGTTTTTCTTTGGAGTTCAACACGGTTGAGGCTGTGTTCTTAAGTTTCCGCGGCGAGCCCTATAAATAGAGCCTTCTCAAGGCGCCGCCCGGTCCGCCGTATGCGGAATGAAACGGGGAAATGCCATAACCGCTGCACCAGCACACGCACCCTTTGCGGCCGGATACCGGTAGGACGACAACAAAATATCGCATTGCTGCGACTGCGGATGGGCGACATGTGGTGGCCCAGGCCGGGAGCACAGGGTACCGCAGGTTGAGATAACGCAACCTGAAGATTTGAGGACCAAGGAAAAATTCTTCGTTCACCTCTGGTACGAATCACAATATATAAGTGTGCATGATTCGTAGAATCTTTTTCTCGTTCGCGGTCAAGACTGC
>CAZGYL010000994.1:0-1658 GCA_964529985.1 uncultured Planctomycetia bacterium
TTGGGTGGTAAATTCTAATTGTCGCATCTGAAAACCCCTAATCGTCGCTTGACACAAGTGTTAGTGTGGTCCCGGGAATGGTCCCCTCAACCGGACAGCTACGGGGACCGCGGGCACGGGCAACCGACCTGGCGAAGCTCCCCGGAAGAAACTCCAGGTTGGCCGCGCCCGGAACGGACAAGCCTTAACGTGAGTGAACTATGGGAAGTCCCCCAAAAAATGTTGTGGAGGCCGACCTGCCCGGAACGCAAGGTCCCATGCTGGTTAGCCCACCTATTGGTGGAATCAGGCTATGTAGTTGTAACCGGACCGCCGGAGGAAGCTGCAGCTAATCTTCTCGGAACACAAGAGCTGAACTTCACTGGTCGTTGTGAAGAGATTTGCGCTACTCAATGTGTCAGCCCTTGAGCTTGTCGGCTGCGCGAGAAAATACTGTACAGAGGCTGTTTTCGATGTAAGCTGGCCTATGGAATCCGGCACTTACTGTGCTTCGAAAGAGAACGTTAAGGAAGGAGGCGGCAGTGTCGCGCACTATCCCTCCCGGGCCTGCTGGACGCGCTTCTTCACGTAAATTCTGCTTGGCCTGGCTTCTTGTCTCAGGTATCCTCATATTCTCCGGCCAAGGCCAAGCTCCTAATCAGAAAGCCGTGGCCTCTGAGTTTCCCGATGCTATTGAGCGCGAGCCCCGCATATTATGGGCGAAAACGTTCCACAGAGCCCCTCCAATACTTCCGCGGTTCGTCTGCAATCTGGCTGAAATGAAGCCATCTCTATACATCCTCAATCGTAAAGAACTCCACACTTTTTATCCGGTTCACTACAAGTCAATGACATACGCAGCCGCCGCATCGAACGGAGGTATATTGTTGGGCGTGCCGGTGAAGCTGAAGATAAAGGAGGAGACGTCCCACACTGCTTCACCGCAAAACGGGCTTTTGCTCTTGAAGCTTGATTCCGACGGCAACCTGGAATGGTCAAGAGAGATTGTACCTGATGCTGGGCTAGGCGCTCGTGAACGCTTTTTTACGTACTTTGCGCTTTTGGAACAGCCTGATCCTCTCGAGGGTAGGGCGTTCTACGTACTTGCAAGCGAGCACCCGGGCCCCAAGGATATGCGCAACGCCCGGACAACAGGGGGCGACTTCTTGATTCTGAAAATATCACACACAGGCAAGGTCATATGGAAACTCTCCGAAGACGGCGCTGCTGCAATTCCGTTTTGGTTACGTGCGCTCGAAGATGGTTCCATAGTAGTCGCCGGGACCGCGTTTCGAAGAACTTCAGGTAATGAGACCAGGGTGTTTCGAGAGACATATTTGGTCATGTGGGCCGGCCCCAAGGGGAAAAAGCGGCCGTCAAAAGAACTCGACACATGGAACGAGCTTGTAGCGTTCTGTGCCTCGCGCCCATGGGGAAGAGATTTTTGGAGCTTCTCCAGGCGCGTAGGAGGCTTTGAGGCTCTTGAGCCTGTCTTGGGTAGAGACGGCTACTGGGGATGGTTTTTTCGGATTCCGAAATGGCTGACGATCAAAGAACTTCCGCACGGGGGAGTGCTCGTAGCAGAATGGGTGAGGACTTTTGACGGAGGAGCGCACCTCGAGTGCTTCAGAACCGATGTTGCGGGAAACCCCGAGTCGCACCGAGTGTTTTTCGCCGAC
>CAZGYL010000995.1:0-1658 GCA_964529985.1 uncultured Planctomycetia bacterium
CGTTTGATTGTTGCGTTATATCCCCAACCTTCGGCAGGCGCATCCAGAAGAAGAACGGAGAATCCGGCCTCTTGTAGGACACCCGCAGCGGAGGCAAGCCAGAAAGGATAGTACATGGTGCCGCTCTTAATGACCCCGGGGCTGCGCTGGGAACGGGAAAACCCGGGTAGGAAAGGAGGATTGACAAGCGCAATCCGGCATTCCGGCATGCATAATCTCCTCGGACTCCTAGTTGAGGAGCCTTTTTGTGAGTCTCCCGAGCGTAGCCCCCTAGTATGTTTAGCTTTCGTTCTTATCTTCCGTGCTCTCGTGCGACCGTACTGGGCTCCTTCCCAGTTCTTGGTATCGGAACAAACGCTTCAGCCTTTTACGAAGATGCTGAAAGAAGGTAGCTTGTGAGGCCGAAGAATATTTCAGGAAAGTACCGTCCGGTAAGTTCAGGAAAGACATATGTCTGCTTCGAGATCGCAGGTTCTAACCGAAAAAAAGCCCGATTTTGAAGTCCGGCTTTCAGGGTGCGCTCGGAGCCACTCCGGCAACGTATGGGCCATGGGATCGGCTTTTATCGGAAACGAACTTATGGGCCCGGAGGCGTTGTGCACCTACTTCGAGGGGGTTGATAGCGAAGATGATTTTGAGACACGGCTCCGGCGGCTCAACGGGTTTTTTGCTGTAATCGTGGCGAAGCCGGGAGGACTGTTTGCTGCCGTCGACAGAGTTAGGAGCCTGCCTCTTTTTTACGGGAACGAAAACCGTCGGCTCATATTAACCGATCGGCCAGAGAAAGCAGCTTATAGTCCGGGGCGTGAAGAAATGGATCCGGTATCGATCGGCGAGTTTGCTTTGACCGGATACGTCACCGGACCCTTCACCCTGCATAGGGGGCTATGCCAGCTTCAGGCCGGAGAGTATATCTGCGCAGAACGATTGAGCGGAAGTTGGCATTTTAAGAGAAAGCGGTATTATCGCTTCGGGTCGCAAAGGAAGGACTTCGTCAGGGAAAACCAGCTTGCCGATGCCCTGGGAGAGGTAGTGTTCAGGGCTGTCAGGCGTTTGACCACGTGGGCCGCAGGCCGCCAGATCGTGATCCCGCTTAGCGGGGGGTTGGACTCACGTCTAATCGCTATAAGTCTCAAGTTGGCTGGATATGATGAGCTTCTTGCTTTTACTTACGGTCGTGTGGGAAATAGAGAAGCCCGTGTCTCCAGGGAGGTGGCGCGGCAACTACATATTCCATGGTATTTTGTCGAGTACACCACGGACCTTTGGCGTGTTTGGTATGATTCCAAAGAGTTCCGTCGATACTTGGACTTCGCGGAAAGACTGACATCCACTCCTGTCCTCCAAGAGTGGCCGGCCATTATGCACCTCAAGAATCGCGGTCTTATTCGAGACGATGCTGTCTTCGTGCCGGGGCATACCGGTGACTTCTTGGCGGGCACTCACATTCCGGAAGATTTTCTTGATCTTCGGGTCCTGGACATGGGGAAGGTGGTGGAAAAAATCTTGTCAGTCCACTACGTCTTAACCTCGCTTGAGATCGCCTCACAGTACGCAGGACTCGAAGAAGAGGCTTTGCTTGAGTCGATCGAAAGGAGAATCAGACGTGCCCTCGAGGGCATGAGCGTCGAGTCTGTACAGGAGGGTGTGGCGGCGTT
>CAZGYL010000996.1:0-1656 GCA_964529985.1 uncultured Planctomycetia bacterium
GGGTAAAAAAGTTATCCGCGGTCAAGAAAAAACGTGCGCTTTCTATCGCCGAATCAGAGGGGATACGTATCCGCCGCAAGAAGTGACGTCTCCCGGGAGCGGCGGCCCGCGCGGGTTTCCCTTCCGGATACCATATCCAACTGGCTCGGAGTTTTTTAAGGTCGATTTTTTCTTGGGGCTCCTTTGAGACCCGCAGCGCTCCTCCCCAGAAGATCCTTCCCTTGCCGATACGCCTTTCGGTCGGAACCGCAGGCGTTTCCGCGGTTCCCCACAGCCTCTCGGCGATCTTTTTCACAGCAGTGTCACAACCGGGATGGCCTTCCAAGCTGGGGGACTTCTTGGGGGGTGATCCTACAACCGTTGCACCTGCAACGATCAGCTTTTCGATTTTGGAAAGAAGCTCAGGCGTCATGCGATCTACCGAGGGAAGTATCAGCATTCGGTATTCCGCGCCGCTGGGGGTGGTAAGCAACCCTTTGCGTATCTTTATCAGCTGCCTGAGCGCTTCCGGGCTGCAAGCATCGTACTTGTAACCTGTAGGCTCAGGTTGGGGACGTTGAAAGACGTTCGGAGCGCCCTCGGGGGTGAGGTACAGAAGATCGGCAACCCACCTTCCCTGACGCAATAGAAACTGGCAGCGCGCAAGGTACTTATGCCATGGTGCCGAAAGATCCCACCAAGTTTGCGTACGCTCGTAATGCAGGCCGTGAGGGCCGAGGCTGAGCCCGGGCCGCACCTGCAGGAAAGGCTGGTGTACGTAGCGGTGTATGACCATGCGGTTGACCCCTTCGCAAAAGGCCCAATCGCCAAGAGCCTTAACCGCTGCGGGGTGAAGCTTCCATGCGTCGGCCGGCCCTGATGTGAACGCTTCGGCCGCTGTTATTCTCTTGCCGTAAAGGTGGGCTACGGAAGTGGCTTCCTTAACGCTGTAGCGCGTATCGAAGGTGTTGCTCCAGAATTCGCACATTGGAACATCGGCTTCGGCACCCAGACACATGTCCTCACAAGGTGTCATGTCGTAAGGCTCGATCGAGAGGACGAGACCGCAGCGGTGCGCCAGAGCACGAAGGCGCCGGGCATGCTCCACGATGAGCTCCGAGACCGTCTTGCGCAGATCCCAGAGAAAGCGTTCCGAGATTTCCACGCTTTCGATCACCCTCCCTGTGAAAACCGGCAGGAAAGGCAGCGGATCATAACCGCGTCGTTTTTTGAATTCCCTCATAAACGAACCGGTCCAGTTTTGGGCTCCCACCTCCCAGCTGTCCATGTGGACCCCGACGAGGGTTTTGCCGGCGAAAGAGCTCAGTTTCTCAAGTAAAACACCGACGTAGTTCTTGAAATGTAATTCCACCGCCTTGGGGTCCAGCTTATCGCATTCAAGTCCGGGAAGCGGGGAAGGGCGGTTCGTTTGGCCCGTCGAGGTAAAGCCGAAACGCATGACGGTCCATTTCCCCGGCGGCACTTCCCAGGTAAGGCGGCCGCCGGAGTCCACCGCCCTGCTTAAGTCAATGACACTTGCGCGGGGAATGAGACCTGTTTGAGGTACATTTTCAAAAGTTGCAGGTAAGAGGAAAAAAGGACGCACTGCGGGCTGGGAGGAGAAAGGACCCCGCATGTAAAAGGCCTTTTCTTCAATATCTTCAATCCGCACATCTT
>CAZGYL010000997.1:0-1656 GCA_964529985.1 uncultured Planctomycetia bacterium
AATCCGGTGTTGCGGATCTTACAGAATCTTTATCTTGACCGAGATAGACCTCATAGGCTGTTGCAAGTACGCTGGGCCGCCAGGAAATCGAGGCGGGCCTTATGACCGTGGCCCCGTCAGCGGGTGTAGTCGGCGGCGGGGGCGGAGGGAGCACACCTGCGATCTCAGAGAGCTTGAAAGCATAGAGCAGATCTTTATCTCTGTTGTAAACAAAAAGCTTTTCTGCTGGAACGCTGTAGGCCATAGTGCTGCTTGCAACAGGTATTGTGCCTATCTGCTTCCCTGTAAGGGTTTCAAATATAGCGCCCTCAGCAAATACTACTTCTCCGTGGAGCGTTGTGGCCCAGACCGAAACGCCTTCAGGAAGGCTGCCTATGACCCTGAGGTTTTTGTCAAAAATCAAATTTCTGGCAAAAACAAATCTGCCGTCGGGGCTAGGTACCGGATTGGATTTTCCAGCAGGGTTTTCTGCGACAAGCTCAAAGGAATCTCCGGTCAGGTCGTACTTTCTGAGGACCTCCTCACCGTCGTACAGATAAGTACCTGTTGGGTCTGCTCTACTGAGGGAATACAGGGCAGGCTGTTCGGCCAAAACCTCTCCTGTCTCCGTGTCGACCAGAAGGAACTTTCTTGGGTTGCCCTGGTAACAGACGATCCTACCGGCCCGCGCACCTGGAACCCAGTTGACAACGAAAGGGAGTTGCAGATCAGGGAGCGTAGTTTGCGTTGCAAGGTCGATAACAGAAACTCCCTTGAAGCCTCCGCTTCCGTAAAGGCGGTTTTCAGCGTAGTTCAGGGAAATATTCCATAGACACCTCGGGACCTCGATCCGGTTCTCGATCTTCTCTGTCTCTGCGCTTATGACGAAAACGGTTGCCTTGTTCTCTGAGCGTGTGCCTGGATCAAGAGCATAGAGTGAAGGGCGAATAAGGTCGGCGATCATGTGGTGAAACTTAAGCTCCTGCGGGGCGGAAGCGGAGCCTAAATGGACGAAAAGAAAGATCCAGAAAAGAGAGAAAAGCTTCTTCGAAAAGGCACCCTTTGTTTCTGGACAGGCGGCATACTCATAGCTTCTCATGACCAACCACTCCCACCAAATAGGCCATCCATGGCTCCCTCAGACGCAACTCAGGAGTCGCATCCGTATCTTAAATTGCATTTTATTTTGGAGGCACAGGCCGGTCAAGGGAGAGAAGCGGTCAGAGGCGGAGAAGGGCTGTGATCTTGCGGCAACTGGGAGCGTCGGGCGAATTCAGCTTTCGGTGGGGCATTGACAGTGAGTGCGCGATCGCATATTTAATCGGTTGTCGGATCCGGTTCCAATGTGACAGGGCCGCATGAAAAGAAAGCGAGCGCTTATGAAGAATTCGGTGATCTGGCTGTGCGTCTTGTCGGCGGTTGTGATTCTTCCTGCAAAGGCCGCCGCGGTGCCGCGGCACGACGGTTTGGTTGTTTGGTCCGGCGCACCGGCGCGGCGGTGGGCCGCTGAGACGTATCCGCTTGGCAACGGGCGGCTCGGTTTTATGTCCTTTGGCGGCACGAAAACGGAACACATTCAGTTCAACGAGGATACCCTTTGGATAGGGGATGAGTCCGATACCGGAGCATACCAGAACTTCGGGGACATTCTTATAACTCTGAACCACTCGAACCCCG
>CAZGYL010000998.1:0-1647 GCA_964529985.1 uncultured Planctomycetia bacterium
CTTTTTTACCCTTTTTATAAACGGCAGGAAAGCAGGCGGCGGAACCGATTTCAGGCTGCTTTATGTCTTCGAAGTCCACAAGCTGCTCAGGCCGGGCTTCAACGTGCTTGCAGTTGAAGCCGGAAACGGCGGCCACGAACCCAATCCGGCGGGCTTGATCGGTGCCCTTGTAGTGCGTTTCAAGAACCGAAGGCGCCTGATTGTACCCACCGACAAGAGGTGGCGTGCGGTGCGGGGCGCTCTGGATAATTTCACTTTTCGATTCAAAGGGCCGGCCGCGCTTGAGCTGGGGCCTGCGGGCATAGCGCCTTGGGGTACACCGCGCTTCGCTGAAAAGCCGCCCGGGCTTTATCCTCCCTCGCGCGCCGTAACCGAACTCCTGCGCCGCTTGGGAGTACCGCCTGACTTTGAAGGTCAAGCCGGGCTGCGCTATGCCCACAGGCATGCTTCGGGAATCGATTTTTACTTCGTAAGTAACGGACTTGATCGAAAGGTGGAAAGCGAATGCGTTTTCCGAACCGAAGGCACGCCGCCCCGGCTTTGGCACCCCGAGTCGGGGAGAATAAGACCCTTGTCGTGCTGGAGGCGGACCCCTGACGGCAGAATCGCTGTGCCGCTTGTTTTCGAACCCAATGAAAGCTACTTTGTGGTTTTTGAGAAAGGCGGTCGATCCAACCCGCCTCAAGCACATGCTGCAGAAAATTTCCCGCGCTACAAAACACTCCTTGAGCTCGGCGGGCCTTGGAGGGTGCAATTCAACCCCGCGTGGGGCGGTCCCAAGGAGCCTGTTGTGTTTGAAAACCTGATCGACTGGAGCAAGCACCGGGATAAAAGGATTTGCTTTTACAGCGAAGCTGCGGTTTACCGCACGACATTCAAGGCGCCTCCTGGATTTGAATCCGAATCGGCCGGGCGGCTCTACCTCGATTTGGGCGCAGTTCACGAGTTTGCGCAGGTAAAGCTTAACGGCCGCCTGCTTGGCACTCTATGGAAGCGGCCTTTTAGGGTCGAAACGGCAGGAGCCCTCCGGCAGGGGGCCAATGATCTTGAAATCACTGTCGTGAACCTTTGGCCCAATCGCATGATCGGCGATCAATCGCTGCCGCCCGACAGCTCAAGAACTGCAGGCGGCACGCTCCGTTCCTGGCCCCGCTGGTTGCTCGAAGACAAGCACAGTCCCACGGGAAGGTTCACGTTCGCTTCGTGGTGCCCGTATAAGGCCTCTTCCCGGCTCCTGCCTTCCGGTCTGCTCGGGCCGGTCAGGATTATGCGCCTCGTAGAATGAATGCCTTTCGGTTTCGGCTTTTATCGAAATCGGACTCTGAAAGATACTGAAAATCAGCCCCTCCCGGTACGTCTAATCGGGTGGTTTCCGACTGCGTAGCTTCAGGAGCCTTTGGCCGGAGGAGGTCACTATGGGATCGGGTGCTTCGGGAACGCACGGGCGGGGGGGCGGTGTTGATCGCCGGTCCTTCTTCAGGTTGTTGGGCAGGTGGTCGTTTGCCGCAGCTGCAGCCGCCGGGCTCAGCGGTTGCGAATGGTGGGACGTTGAAGACGAAGGAGGGGTCTACGAAGTTTCCGCCTACCTTGATTACGCCGACTACGCGGACTACTTCGACTACGCGGATTACTTCGACTACGCGAACT
>CAZGYL010000999.1:0-1643 GCA_964529985.1 uncultured Planctomycetia bacterium
CCCAAGCTGAACTGTGCCGTGGGGAAACAGCAAGCGCCGCACGACAGGTTCCTTCACAAGAAGCATGCTTTCCCAGAGCAAGCTGCACCCGCGCAAGCTCGACCAAGAGATCAGGATCGGAGGGATAAGCGCACAGAGCTTGAAAAAGCGCAGCCTCAGCCTGTACGTACAGCTCCTTTGAAACCAAGGCTTGGGCCAGATAACGGCAACTTACAGGATCCACTCCTTCCCGCTTGAAGGCCTCCTTGAAAAGATCAAGCGCTTTTTCGTAATCGCCCGACCGGACAAGAAGCCTTGCAAAATTCTTCTGAGCTCCGGGGAAAGTCGGATCGCGCTTCGTGATTTCTTCAAAGAGTTTTCCGGCCTCAGAGTAATCGCCGAGCTTGGCCTTCAAAGCTGCAAGTTCAAACAACAGAGGTAAAGGGCGTTCCGCACCCAACTCAGCCTCAAGCAACCTTTCAGCCCGGCGGGGGTCTACTTCCTCAAGCTTGCGGACCTTACGGAGCAGCTCGACTTGCCGGGGGCTCAAAACCAAAGCCGGCTTCACTTCCGCTCCAAACCCGAAGCTTCTGAAAAGCGCTGAGATCAGGAAAAGAAGCGCAATCCTTTTCATGGCTTAAAGCTCCTTGAGCCTGAATGTAAAGGTTATGCGGCAGCGGACCGCAACCGGGCGGTTTCCTTTTCTGGCGGGCTTAAAGCGCCATGACCCCAGAACGGACAGCACCGATCTTTCAAAAAGAGAACCGCCCTGCGATTCAACCACTTCAGGGTCCTTTACCTCCCCCCGCTCGTTTACCGTGAAAGTCACAACGACCCTACCGGTCAAGCCGCGGCGCCTGGCGCTGGGTGGATACACAGGCCGCGGGCACAGAAGCCGTACCGGACCTTCGTCCACCTCACCGAGACTGAAAACCTTCCGCTGCCCGCCGCCCCCTCCGTTCCCTCTGTTGCTTTCCGCCCCTGAGGCGGAGCCGGGTCGCAACGGAGGAACGGTTGCAGCCTCAAACACACTAAAAGATTCAGGCACAAGGGAGGCGACTTCAACAGAAGACGCTTCGGAGAAATCCGGAAGCGGCAGGGGAGTTACTTCATAGCGAAAGGCTTGGACCCGCCGGGGCGGAACGGGCAAGCGTTTTCGCACCTCCCGTACCTTGGTACGACGTCCGGCCGATTCCTGCTTCCGCGAGGGGAGAGAGACACGCCGGCGTCGCTTTATGACCTCAATCGGAACCCGCTCAACCAGCTGCGATCGATCGATCTTCGGGCTTCTGCTCGTGTACAAGGCAAGAGATCCGAAAAGGAGCAGGTTTACAAAACCCGCAAACAGGGCTGCGCCGGCTGCTTTCAGAATGTGTCGGGGCCTCAACCGGCTCTTCATGCCTTTCCTTCCGGTGTGTGTCCGGCGGGCGCTTCCGGTTCGGCTGCAACGCTCACCTCCTTTGCACCCGCAAGTTTGCATTCGTCAAGTACGGTCAGCAGAGCCTGAGCCGTCGTTTGAGAATCAGGAACAACGATGACCGGGGCTTCCCCGCCCCGCAGCTTCGCCCTCAGCCAGCCCCGCAGCGACAGCAAACTTACATGCGAGCCTCCCAGATAAACGCGCCCTTCCTTGTCGACGACCACGTAAATACTGCGAGGCGTAA
>CAZGYL010001000.1:0-1639 GCA_964529985.1 uncultured Planctomycetia bacterium
CGGTGTCTTGATCGTTATTGTGACCTGCTTGCGCGTTGCAAGCCCTCCCAGAGCCGCAGAATCCCGGTCGAACACCTCGAAGCACAAGCAGGGCACTTCCCGAGGCGCCCTCCCGTACACGTATTTTTCAAAAAGAGCAAGAATCTCAGGCCGCCGTTTCTCAAACCAGGTCCTTTGGTCGCGGACCGGTGTCCCATCGGAAAGCACAAGCGGATCGGGCAAGGTGTATGAAGGGACCTTGCTTTCGTCGTAATTTACAGGCGGCAGTGCCGAAAAGGCGGTAGTGCCGAAAACAAGCAACGCGCAAACCAACGCTTGACCGAATCGCTCCGATCTTCCGTTCCGCCGTGAAAGCTCTCTTGCAAAACCGGACATGGTGTACCTCCACTTTCACTTCAGCAGGTCATGTTACTTGCCAAGCTCTTCGTCCTCGTCCTGATCTTCGCCACGGGCGTCGGGCTGAAGAAGCGATGCCGGCTTTATCGCCTCGGGACCGAAGCGTTCTGCGATCCGGTCGGCCGCCCGATCAAGGTTCGCAGCCCGCTCGTGCCGCCGGTCGGGCAGCAGACTCTGAGGCGCCGCGCCTTCTTCAATGAGGCCTGAGGCGCAGAATCCAAGGAGCCTGAGCGGCCTGAATGAATCCTTCCTCCACTTCTCAAAAATGGAACGCGCCGCCTCCCAAAGCTCCAAGCTCACGTTCGTAGGCTCTTGTAAGGTTACACGCCGCGTTGAGGTCTTGAAACGCCCGTCGCGAAACTTCACGCTTACGACCCGCGCCTCCAAACGGTGGCGGCGCAGCCGGCGTGCCACTTCCTCCACATGCTCAAGCAAAGTACGCCGCAAATGCTCCGCGTCGGCCACATCCTCAGAAAAGGTGCACTCGCTGCTTAAGCTCTTGGGTCTTCGTAAAGGCTCAACAGGCCTGTGATCAACCCCGTTTGCAAGCGCGTGGTAAAGCTCCCCCGCCGAGCCTAAGGACGCAACAAGGCTTTCGACAGGATAGCGCCTGAGCTGTCCGATGGTCTGAATCCCCAACCGCTTGAACTTCTTCAGCGTGGCAGGTCCTACGCCCCAAAGCTTCTCTACGGGAAGAGGCTCAAGGAACTCAACCACACGCTCCGGCTTGATCACTACAAATCCATCGGGCTTTTCCATATCGCTTGCAAGTTTTGCCAGAAACTTATTCGGCGCAACACCTATGCTCGCTGTAAGGCCGACCTCCTTTCGAATGGTCTCTTTAATCTTCCGGCCTATAGTCTCAGGCGACCCGAAAAGAAGCTCACAGCCGCTCACATCCAGGAAAGCTTCGTCAATGCTTGCAGCTTCAACAAGAGGCGTAAAGCGCCTGAGGATCTCGAATACCTTATCACTAACCTCGCGGTAGCGCTTCATGCGGACCGGAAGCACCACCGCTTGAGGACAAAGGCGGATCGCAGTGCTCATAGGCATGGCCGAGCGGCAGCCGTAAGCACGGGCTTCATAGCTCGCCGTGCTTACCACGCCGCGTCGCTTCGGATCCCCGCCCACCAAGAGGGGCTTCCCCTTGAGCTCGGGATTATCCAACTTCTCCACCGCGGCGAAGAACTCGTCCATGTCTACATGGATAATCCAGCGAGCCATAGGACCTTCACACGGCCTC
>CAZGYL010001001.1:0-1628 GCA_964529985.1 uncultured Planctomycetia bacterium
GGCCGGTTCCCGCCTCAGGCGCCCCGTGAAGGCTCCGACAAGTCGGGGTGTAAAAAGAAGCCTGGGGTGGCCGGCTGCAAAGCACTTAAGCCCGAAAGGCAAGAGTGCAGCCAGCAGAAGGAACACGGTAACCGGCGCACTCCAGACCGCGGCCCTGAGCAATCCCTGCGAGGTGCATGCCGGCCTGGCGTAGTGTTTCACTTCTTGCGGCCTCCTTTCTTTCGCTTAGGCGGCAGAGGCTTTTGGTGCGGATAAAAGCGCTTTCTGTGGCGTTCTGCAAGCTCAGCCAAGCGGGCGGCGACTTTCGGATAGCGCTTTATCACATTGGTCGTCTCATACGGGTCGCGTTCCATATCGAAAAGCGAGGGCTCGATTATCTTGTGGGTGTACTTCCCCGGCTTGCCGTCGCGGCCCGCCCAGAGAAGGGTACGGTAGCGGTGCCTCAGGTGGTATTTCCACTTGCCGTCTCCTGTTACGATCGCCTCGAAAGTCCCGCCTGTAGAAAGCGGATAATACTCGTTGGGATTTTTCGCCCCGGGCTTTCCTGTAATAAGATCCCATACGTTCTTGCCGTCAACAGGATTTCTCGGGAGGGGCGCTCCGGCAAGCGCGGCCAAGGTCGGTACAATATCAAGCGTTGAAAACGCACGGTTTGAAACAGTGCCTGCAGGGATTTTCCCGGGGAATTTCATGATGCACGCGCTTCTTACTCCTCCGTCGAAACTCGTGGCTTTGGCCTCGCGAAAAGGCGTTTTCCCGGCGTGATTCCCGTAGGAGATCCACGGGCCGTTGTCTGAAGAGAAAAAGACCAAGGTGTTTTCCTCCAAGCCGTTGCGCTTCAATGCTTTCTCGATTTGACCGACCGACCAGTCGAGCTCAAGAATAACGTCGCCGTAAAGTCCTGCACCCGATGCTCCCTTGAAGGCATCGCTGCAGAAGATCGGCACATGAGGCATTGAATGCGGCACGTAGAGCAGGAAGGGCCTGTTCTTGTTGCCTTCAATGAACGAAACCGCATGCTCCGTATACCATTTGGTCAGATACTTTTGGTGCTCCTTGGTTACGGATTGGATCGCTATACGCCCGTTTTCCCAGAACTGAAGCGGCCACTTGCCCCAGAACTTCGGATTCTCGGGGTGGTACTTCCACATGTCGTTTGAGTACATGAGCCCGCAGGATTCGTCGAATCCGCGTGCCGGAGGTCTGGTGTCGGGCTGGTCACCCAAGTGCCACTTCCCGAATACAGCGGTGCGGTATCCCCGTTGTTTCAAGATCTCAGCAAGCGTGGCGAATGAAGGGTCAAGACCGCGGGCGCGCGGCGCATGAGCTCCGAAGACTTTGGTCCTGCCCGGATAGCAGCCCGTCATTAGAGCTGCGCGCGAAGCCGAGCACACGGCCTGAGGCACGTAGAAATTGTGAAAACAACAACCTTCGCGTGCGAGACGCTCGACATTCGGCGTCCTGTACGGCGGCTTGCCGAAAGGCCTGAAGTCGGCCCAGCCTGAATCGTCAAGAAAAATAAGAACGAAATTAGGCGGGCGGGAGCCGGCGTTGAGCTCCGGTTGCAGGACCGGAGAGAAAAAAAGGATAAGAGATCGGAAGAGCACACGTCTGAACTCCAGTCACTT
>CAZGYL010001002.1:0-1622 GCA_964529985.1 uncultured Planctomycetia bacterium
TGCGTAATTCGTAGACACCCTTTCGACGCTGGGTGCCCGCATTAGCGGGCGCATGCCCCCCCTTCTCCCAAAGAGGGGGCTTATCAAGAGACAGGTGGAAGCCGAGCGCTCCGAGTCCACCTGAACACTTACGACTCTTGTCTGAGAGGCCCTGGCCCGGAAGGTTAGATGCCACATGGCTCTTTCGCACTCCTGACAACGAAGGAAAACCAGATTGTACGAATCATGCACGCCTATATATAAACGCAATAACGGACAGGAATCATGCCCCCACCCGGTGATCCGGGTTGAGCGGGCAAAAATACTACCGGAGCACAGTACGCGTGACAAGCCCCCCAGCGTCTTGCCGCCGGGAAAGGCGCCGTGTACGATAACGAACCGCCCGGCGGGGCAAGAGACGCCACGAAATCATGTAGTCGGACAAAGAGGGTCAAGCCGTGGAAATCGACGAAACACTTAAGGTTGAAGATCTAAGCGGCCAGATCTCCAAACTCTGGGAACTTTCAGCCGTTAAGATCGAGAGAATCCGAAGCGAGTACGACCACAGGCAAGGTTCTCCGGTTTTTACGGTAAGAGGCGTGTACACGACGCGGGGTTGGACCGAGTGGACCCAAGGGTTTGAATTCGGCTCGGAGATCCTGCAGTTCGACGCAACAGGAGATGAAAGTTTTCTGCAGTCCGGGCGCACGAACACCGTGCGGTTTATGGCTCCGCATCTCACCCATATGGGTGTACACGATCACGGTTTCAACAATATAAGCACCTATGGGAACCTGTTGAGACTCATGCGCGAGGGGAAGATCCCCTCCGACCCGTGGGAAGAGCGGTTTTACGAGATCGCACTTAAGTGCTCGGGAGCCTGCCAGGCCCGCAGGTGGTCCACTGTGTGCGGAGGAGGCGGCTACATTTACTCCTTCAACGGCCCGCATTCGCTTTTCGCAGACACGATCCGCTCGCTTCGCTCTTTGGCCGTGGCGCACGTGCTCGGCCATGTGCTTATGGAAGAAAACGATCAGAAGGTCAATCTGCTGGGCAGGCTTGTGGATCATGCAAGAACCACGGCCGCTTATACTGTTTACTATGGAGAAGGGCGGGATGCCTATGACGTTCGGGGGCGGGTGGCGCATGAGAGTATCTTCAATCCGAACGACGGCCGCTACCGCTGCCCGAACTCGCAGCAAGGCGCCTCTCCGTTCACCACCTGGACGCGGGGTCTTGCCTGGATCATGTGCGGATTCGCCGAAGAGCTTGAGTTCCTTGAGAGCCTGTCCGACAAAGATCTCGACCCTTTCGGCGGGCGCGAAGAAATCGAAGCCTTCATGCTGAGGGCGGCCCGGGCGACTTGTGATTTTTACATAGAAAATACACCGACGGACGGGGTTCCTTACTGGGACACCGGAGCGCCCGGCCTCCACCGGCTGGGAGACTACCTCTCGCGGCCTGCAGATCCGTTCAATGATGAAGAGCCGGTCGACAGCTCGGCTGCGGCCATTGCGGCACAGGGGCTCCTGCGCTTGGGGCGATATCTGCAGGCCCGCGGCGGGCGTAACGGAAACCCCGAAGAGGCACAAGCGGGATCACGCTACTTCCAAGCGGGGCTTTCGGTGGTCAAGACGATTTTT
>CAZGYL010001003.1:0-1618 GCA_964529985.1 uncultured Planctomycetia bacterium
CGATTCGATTTCGGTAAGGTGGTTGCCATGGGACGCATTTGTAGCCCGATACCGGCATTTGTGAGCTCCGAAAGCCTCTCTCTCTCTCTCTCTCTCTCTCTCCACTTTGGATAAAGATCTTTTTAAGGAATTCTCTTCCAGGTAAAGCCGGGGGAGTCTTTTCTTCCCTCTCGATTTTGAAGGTGATCGTACCCGGCGAAGTCCGGTTTTCTGCAATAAGACAAGGTCCCTTTCGCTCATTTTCTTTTAGGTCCATGGGGAGGAAAAGCAATGCAAGCGGGAAAGATTTGTGCAGCCTTTTTCAGCTTGATTGTAGGAGAATCGGTTCTTCAGGCGGCCTATGATTCCGCCCTTGCGCCGTATCCGTCGCGCAAGGATTTCTTCGGTGAAGGTGTGGAAGCCATCCTCTCACGGATAGAGGCGAACGCTCCGCCGGACGGCGCTTTTGCCGTCTCAGGTTCGTGGCGGACTGATCCTGGTACGAAACTTGACCTTGACAGGAACCATTACGGCCTGCTTTCGCTCAAAAGCTCCCTTAACTGGCACCTTCCACGTGGTAAGGGATATTGGCCCACCGGAAGTTTCGTGATCATTGGTTTGGGTGGAAACTTTAAGCTCCAGAAGGAAAGCGATGCTCAATCCGGACTTGACTGGTGGTACAAAGACGGTGAGTCCCTCTTCAGCCGGCGTTGGTCCCAGGATTGGCCGGTCGTGTGGCGCTTTCACCATGATCTTCTCGAGGCAGGAGGCCTTGCTTACCCTGAGGGCTTAGGACTCTTGCTGTGGGCCTTCCAACCGGGCGAATTTATCAGGCGTGCAGACCACCTGGAAATCGGCGAAGACCGGGAATTCGCCGGCATGCTTTGCAAGACTCTGGTCTCAACGCCAAACTGGATAAAAAACCCTCCGTACCTTCAGAACCGCGCCTGCTATCCGTTCAACGAGTCCACATTGTCCTCGTGGGCGAACTGGAAGCCACAGATAACCTACTTCATAGATCCGCAAAAGTGGATCGTGATAGGCGCTGAGTTCACATACTTCAAAGTAATAAGGACCGGGCCCAAAGACTGGACGGCGAAGAGCAAGCCTTCAGGGCTTGTCGTGACATGCGTTGCGTCAGAGGTCCTGCGGACCGACAAAGGCACGTTTTACCCTGCGTGCACGACGGGGGAAGTATGGAAAGAAGGACAGCTTCTAAGACGTACCGTAATTGAGTTTCGGTTTGTCGAAACCCCAAAGGAGCTCCCGCCGCTCGAGCTGCCCCCAGATAAGCGAATGATAGATCCATGGCCGCTCTATATGCCGAGTGTTTACGAGAGTTTTCTCGCCGCCGACTATGGCAGCGAAGCCGATCTTTTAGGGCTTGCCCGGTCCCTTGCTTACGAAGGCCGGACCGTTGAAGCCGAACAGGCGCTATTCAGCGGCCTTTCGGCGCTTGAGGCGAGAAAAGCCGAAGGAACTCTGCCGCCTGAGGGTTTTGCCGGAGTGGATTGGGACTGGGGGCCGGTTGTTTTTGAACTCTTCCGCCATTGGGACTTAACTCAGGCTGCGGGTTTCTTTCAGAGGGTCCCTTCGAACGATCTTTGGTCGGATGTGCTTCACCGGGGCGTTGACCTTT
>CAZGYL010001004.1:0-1604 GCA_964529985.1 uncultured Planctomycetia bacterium
GTCTGAGCTCAAGCGACCCCGGAACCCTCACGCTTTTCCCGGTCGATGCCGGGCAACAGCTTTTCAAAGAAGGCGAAAATACGATCGAGTTCATTGTCCAGAAAAGCGAAGAGGGCCCCACCGGCTTGCGGGTGGACGCCCAGATCGTGGAAGGTAATCCGGTCGTCACGCCCGCGGTAAGCGTCCTTAGCTTGGATACCGGCTTTGACAACGATGCCGGCACCACGATCGCAAACGGCCAGCCTGATGACAATTGGGTTCTGCTCGGACCTCCTGATTCGGGCCTCGGCCCTGAAATGGCCACCGTTGTGCCGGATGACGCTTTCCCGATTCCTCCTTGGCTTCCCACTACCGAGCGCTCCAAGTGGATAGGCCCCAATGCCGTCTCGGCGAACGGTCCGGGTGGAGTCTACACGTATCGTATTTTCGTTGAAGTTCCTGAAGGGCTTGATCCCTCAACGCTCAGGATCATCGGCGGACTGACTTCGGACAACAACGGCGTGGATGTTTTGATCAACGGGGTTTCAACGGGATTCGCTCCGAGCGGAAACTTCGCAGCCCTCGAGCCTTTTCCTGAGAATTTCGGCCTCGGCCTTTTCCACGCCGGAGTCAATAAGGTGGAAATCCTCATCAACAATGCAGGTGCGGGACCCACCGGGCTGCGCGTTGAAGCGGTGGTAGGTCCGGGCGGAGTCGGCCCTGATGTCATTGTCACAGGCCTTGATGCCCGGAGCGGCCTTCCTTTGAATGCCGGCGCCGAAGACCCTCATTTCCTGGTTACAACGCCTGACGGCGGACCTGCCCGGCCGGCCGTGGTTATCTCGGGCGAGGGCATTGCAGCCCGCAACTGGTTGGCCAACTCGATCAAGTCTCAATGGATCGGCCTTGACGGAGGTGACTCTGAAGGACCTGCAGGCACTTATACCTACGAGGTTCAGTTCGATTTGCCCGGCCAGTTTGTTCCCAGCCGTGTAGAGCTCAGCGGCGGGTGGACGGCTGCGCAATCCGGTATCGACGTGCTTGTCAACGATACAAGTCTGGGAGTGGGTTCTTCCGATCCGGGTAGTTTCACAGAGTTTCCTCCTGGTGCGGGCAAGGGGCTTTTTGTTGCAGGAACAAACACGATCAAGTTCGTGGTTGAAAATGCCGAGCCCGGTCCGACCGGAATCCGCGTCCAGGCCCGCCTTGTTGTCGTACCTCAGGCGAATCCCCTTGATATCTCAACGGGATTTGACGAGGAAAACGGCCAAATCATAGAGAGCGATCAGGCTGACGACGACTACACGGTTGTTGTACCGGGCGGCGAAGAGGTGCCGGCACTCGCCCTGGGCACTATTCCCGCTCCCCCCTGGATCCTCAATACTTCAACTTCAAGGTGGATCGGAATCGAAGACGCAATGGCGGCTCCGACCGGCGACTATGTCTACCGGATCACAGTCGAACTGCCGCCTGGGGCGAAGCCTGAAACCGCCTACATAAAGGGCGCATGGGCGGCGGACGACGGCGGAAACGACATTCTCATAAACGGTGTTTCCACCGGGGCAGGTACGGCTGCAGGGTTCGTCGGTTGGACGCCTTTCCCGCCGGACTTCGGACTGGGGCTC
>CAZGYL010001005.1:0-1600 GCA_964529985.1 uncultured Planctomycetia bacterium
CCTAATACCCGGCCATCGACGGCTACAGGTTCTGAGAGCCTGATCACGATTGTGCTTCCATGGGGAAACGGCATCGTTATTACTTCCCACCCAAGAGCATAATCGGGGTGGCAGGCGAAGATCACCGTTTCGGAAGTGTCTCTAGGCCCCAGCCACCGGAAACGTCCTCTTTCGTCAGTGTCCGTAGCTTCCCAGCGGAACTCGTTACGGAGCTCTTTTGTCATGACCCATTGCCAGAGCACCCTTGCACCGCTGATAGGGGCGCCTGAGCTATCCACAACCAGCCCCTCATAAGCGAGCTCTTTTTCAAGCTCAAGAAGCATAGGACGTCTCTGATAGGCGAGATCGGCCAGCTTTACATGCGGCCTGGTTCCAATGTAGGACGACGCTTCACACAGAACCACGCAGGAAAAGTTCTCAAGCACGCTCTCCGGGGTGCTTCGCTTCGGTACCGAAAGGTTAATCGTAGGAATTCCAACAAAACAGGATCCGTCTTTTCCTGACACGCCTTTTCCAAGCTCCGATCCGTCGAGGCGTATAGGAACTACGGTAGCTCCGCTTATGGGGCTGTGGTCTTCGGCGCAAAAGACCGCAAACTTATAGGGCCCGCCGGGAATCATCGGGAGTCTCAAGTGACTTTTACGATCCTCAAGAAGGTAAGTGACCGGCAGATAACCGTTGCAACTAAGCTTTATTTTCCGATTCTTGGAAAGCTGAGGCACTTTGAGGACCCCGTTCGAACCGGCCTTGTATGTTTTGCCTGCAAGCGTAACTTGCGCGGCTAATGGAGCCTTGCTGCGCAGGTCATAGACTGATATCAGCTGGGTCGTCTTTGCTCCGGTGGATTCCGCAGTCTGCTTATCAATGTCGGTTTTACTCGCAGACAGATTCTCATTCCGGTTTACATTCGGCCGCCGGATCAGGAATCCCTTCTCAGGGCTTCCTGCCGAGGGCTCCCCCGGCGTATAACGGAGCAGAAGGATCGCAAAGAGAAGCGCCAGCGCCCCTCCGAGGGTGCATATAGTCAAGCGCTTGGCACGCATGCTTTACCTCCCCCGGGGCCGGGGAACCCCGGCCCCGGTCAATCCCGCCAATGCGTGAAAAGCACAGCCTTAGAAGCAATCAATCAGGACAATTACCACAAAGCTGGTCGAACCCGGCGAACACGTACTCGCCGTTGCATGCGGTCGGAATAGCGATATAGATCTTCACGACACACCAGCTGCACCAGTTTTTGCGCGTACCGTTGAAGATCCAATCGACTGAGGCACCTTGATTGATAGTATCGCAGAAGTTGCCGTCCCCCACGGTTATCTGGTACGAAGCCAAGTTGTCGTTGTACATCGCCTCAGCAGCCAAGCAAGTGTACACGGAGCTACCGTTGTTGGTTATCGTTCCATACGCAATGTCCAAAGGGACATTGCAATTTGTGTATGCTCCACCGAGGTCGATGTCCAGATTGCAATCCGCAGGGACATTAAGCACAAGTGCGAGCAAGAAAAATATGGCAGCTACGATCCTTTTCATGGCACACCTCCGTAGCCATAAATGTCCTCTCGCTCCAAGACCAACCGACACATCGAACTTGTTGACCACAACG
>CAZGYL010001006.1:0-1598 GCA_964529985.1 uncultured Planctomycetia bacterium
AGTCCAGCACAACAGGCTGCTGGCCCGGCGGTGCGTAAAGCGCAAATCCACCCCCGCCCAGGCCGCAGTCTTCAGGCCGTACAACAGCAAGGGCGAAAGAAACAGCGGCGGCCGCATCAGCGGCGTTTCCACCCTTCTCCAGGATCTCCATGCCGCAGGCCGCAGCAAGGGGTTGGTCCGCAACAACCAGGTAGGCCAGGCGCCCCTTTGCAGGCCGGACCCGCTCGTAAGGCTTGGTGACAGGCTCTGTGCAACCTCCGGCTGCAAGCCAAAGAAAAAGGGCCGAGGGCAAGCCCACGGTCAGGATCCCCCGACGCAAAGCCTGTCCCATTCACTCCTCCTGAAGCTGCTTCACTGCTCAAGTTGAATCGGGCACCGCCCTCCTATCGTACCAAAAACCCCCCTTGGTGTAAAAACGCCTCAGGCCCTCAGTCAGGAATCGGAATGCCGGTTTCGGTAGGCTTGGAAGGGATCGTCCCGGCTGAAATCCGGCAACCAGTCTTTGATGCTCCGAAGACCCTGCACGTAGGCGTGCTCGAAACCGAGCTCCTCAACCAGCCTGACCGCACGGGCGTACTCGCTCGGCCTCAGGCTGCGGCCGAGCGCAGGCTCCCTCCACGCCTGGTGCGCCGGGTGGTACTGGGACATTAGAGAAAGCCCGATCCGCGGGGAAAGCTCTTCGCGCAGAAAACGCAGGCAGGCCTCGGTTCCGGCCAAGTCCTCGGGCAGAACGAGGTGCCTTACAAGAAGCCCCCTCAGAGCGACTCCCTGTTTGTCGACCACTAAATCCCCTACTTGGCGGTACATCTCCCGGAGCGCCTCTTTGGCGCGCTCAGGGTAGTCGGGTGCTTTGCTCAGGCGGGCCGCACTGTCCGAGCGACTGTATTTGAGATCCGGCATATAAATGTCCACAACCCCTTCCATGAGGCGCAACGTCTCCAAGCCGTCGTATCCTCCGGAATTCCAGACGATCGGAATCTTAAGGCCGCGCTCGACCGCTATGCCCAGAGCTTCAAGGATTTGAGGGCCTACGTGGCTGGGAGTGACCAAGTTAACGTTGTGGCAGCCGCGGTTTTGCAGGGAAAGCATGAGATCAGCAAGCTGCGCGGCCTCAACCGGTTTCCCCACTCCGAGTTGGCTTATGTCGGCGTTTTGGCAAAAAATGCACGCCAAGTTGCAATGGGTAAAGAAGATCGTCCCGCTGCCCCTTGAACCGCTGATACACGGTTCTTCACCGAAATGCGGCACAGCGCTTGAAACAACCGCGTGCCGCCCCGTTCTGCAGAAACCCGTACGGTCACCGAGTCTGTCGACCGCACAGCACCTCGGACAAAGGCGGCACTCTTTAAGCAAGGCGAGAGCCTGCTCAATCCGCGTTCCAAGCTCACCGTTTTCTACAAGGTTCAGGTAGGAAGGGTAAAGCTCTTTATCAGCGGCCCTCAAGTCCTTTTTCCCGCTCATTTTCCTATTGTCCCGCGCTCTTGGCTTTCACTCGAACGATCAGCCACTCGCCGCCGCGCTTCTGAAGCTCGATCCGAGCCGTACCGCGCCAGAGACGTCCCACCCGCCTGCCGCTCCGCACGTCGCGCAGCCACACC
>CAZGYL010001007.1:0-1582 GCA_964529985.1 uncultured Planctomycetia bacterium
TAACCTATTTTGCTGCGCATGGAGGTGTAGTTCGGCACCAAAGGCCGTCTTCGGTGGGATCGGTGCCGCAGGTTCCCCAAGGCGGGGGGCCTTGAGGCCCGCCTGCAAAGAGATAGCTGAGAAGATAGATGCAATCTACAACGCCGACTTTTCCGTCATCGTCCACATCGGCGCTCTCAGGGCATGCAAGATCGCCGGCCACCCCGAAGGCGTATCTCAGCACTGCAATGGCATCTGAGACCGTATACCTGCCGTCTGCGGTGACATCGCCCCGTATAAACCTTCCGTGAGGCGGTTTCAGATCGAAATGTTCGATCCGGTGCGTCTCGGGGTTGAAAAGGTAGAGTTTCGAGTTGTCGCGGGAAACCGCGGCAACCTTCGTCGGGAAGGGAAAGCTGAAGAGCACGCGTTCCGTTCCGTATTCGTAAGCAGAGGTCTCACTCAAAGCGATCTCACCGTCAAGCGAGATCCCATAGATGTCCTCCCTGAAGCCGGCGATCTGCTCCAGCTTGTCGTCGTAGACGTACCTGCCGAAGAAAATCCTCGATCCGTCTTGACTGACAAACGGCCCGGGCCCATAGGGAGCGCGCTCGTATTTATTGATAACGATGTCTCTAAGGCTGTCGTTCGAAATATCGTATTTACGCGTGTCGGAACTCGAGAAGGAGTAGTAATACGTCCCCGTTGGATCGGTGCAGATTGGAGGAGGGCCTACGGCAAGTGAATCGAGCACTTCGCCGTTCGTAGTGTCGATAAGCTGTATGCCCTGCTGATAAGACCGGGGGAGCAGTAGAAGCCTTCCTTTCCGTCCCGCATAGACCTTGTAAACACGGGGGCCAAGCTGAAGCGGTTCCGCGAGCTCAAGTGTATCGAGGTCTACGACCGCTGTTTCCAGGCGCTGCCAGTTCGCAACATAGATCCTGCGGTCCGGGTAATGCACGGCCATGTGTGTCGCATTCGTACCCACCGGCAGTACCTTTACGATCCTGTCGGAATCAGTATCCAAAACAAGAAGGAAAGAATTGAAAAGGCCGCCGTTTTTGTGGTGCAGGCAATAGATATAGGGCCTTTCGGCGTCCGGCACCATCATTGTGATAGAAGGCTCGACGATGTAGAGCTTAACAGGCAGAGGAAACGAGACTCCTTGGCTTTCAAAGCGAACGGTTGACGTGTGAAGCCCCGGCGTAAGCGAAGACGGATCCAAAACCACTTGTGCGGCCGAGGGGGTTCGGCCTTCAAGAGGTGTGATTTGAATCCACTCGCATTGGGGCTCAGCGCGCCAATCGATCTGGGCGCCTTCGGCGTTAAGCCGGATCTCAACGCGCAGAGGCGCCGCCCCCGGAGCTGAATAAAGGTCCAGCTGAGAGGGGCTGATCGTGATAGGGGCCACCCTGAACGTGTGTACCTCGCCCTTTTCAACCTCCTGCCACCTAAGGACATCAATGCGGAAGAAATATGAGGCTGCAAGTTGAAGCGGGGTATCAAGCCGAATAAACGGCTCCTTTGTGCGCGCGAGGAATTGAGGCGAATCCGGTGTTGCGGATCTTACAGAATCTTTATCTTGACCGAGATAGACCTCATA
>CAZGYL010001008.1:0-1563 GCA_964529985.1 uncultured Planctomycetia bacterium
CGTTGACAAGGGCTTGCAGCATTTTGCGCACGTCGGTTTTCAGACCCGACATGGCAGAAATTCGTTCTTTCCATGTGGCGCGGCGTAGCGCTGCGAGGACATCGGAGAACGAAATTGTGCTTTTGTGACAATACCATTCGTATTGTGGCGTGTTCCTGGCGACCACACGGTGGCCTTCAGTCAGGTACCAAAACTTCACCAGGGAAAGTAGCCACAGACAGAACGGAGTAATCCTTTCGACGGCCTTCTTGGTCCGAGCCTGGGAGTCCCCCATGCCGAAGTCTTGCTTTGCTTCACGAAATGCGACCTCGATGGGCCATCGGTGCGAGGCTCCTTCGGCGATCTGCTTGCCAGTGAGCTGGGTGTTAGTCGAGAAAAAGAATTCGGTCTCTCGCTTACCTTCGGGATCTCGGACACAGACGACCCTGATCGGCTTGCTCTTGGCGACTTCCCACCAGAGACAGACGTAGCTGTGCAGCTCCATGTCAACGTGTTCACCGTAGAGAGTGAGTCGTGTTCGTTCCCAAGTGGTCCGCGGTGCGCGGGCAGTGGCCTCGGGGCTGGGGAGTCGCTCACCCTTCTGCCGAGGGCGGCCTCGTTGGCCTTTACGTCGTCGCTTGGGGGGAAGCTTATAGAGGGCTGCATCCCTTCGAATGCGCGAGATCATTTCGACGTTCTGGGGAAGTTGCCCTGCCAGAGGGGCATAAGCACCGTCTCCGAGGAAGCGGAATTGGCGGTGCGGAAGCCACTGCACCACCTCGCGCAGCATCTCCAGCATAGTCTGGACGGTGGTTGCCTTCTGTGCAGGACGTCGGGATCTCCGCCTTATGGAGCGCTTGCTGCGCTTTTTTCGGCGGTTGTGGGATTTGGGAGTCTTTGGTTTCCGCTTCTTCGGGCAGAGTCGGGCCAGGATAGGCAGAGCGATATAGTGGTCCTTCAGGAAGGGCAGGGGAAGGATAACGGCGAGAACCGCCCAGTTGAGGCCCCAGGCATAGGCGGTGAATTTCCTTGTGGAACGGACGGTATCCCGGAAGATGCCGGCTCCGTGGATTTTCAGCCCGGTGTGTTTCTCAAGCGTATCGTCGCCTGCAAGAAGGATCGTCTGGGGTTCTGGAATGAAGCGATCGACGATACGATAGAACAGGTCCTGGAAAAGGAAACCGACCTCCCAGGCGGCCTTCCGGAAGAAGTAGTGGTAGGCGTCGTGGGACTTCCGGCCCCTGGGGCTTAGGGTTCTCAACAGGCCGGTCATGGTGTGCCGGCCCAAGCAGAGAATCCAACCCGCGGCGACCATAAGGAACGTGTCCGCGCTGGGAGCGGTAAACCATGCGGTAAAGCTAAAGAGAAGCCTTTCAAACGACGATAGTACAAGATGATTCATTTTGGTCCTCCGACGAAGTTTTTATAGCTTTATCGGAAGGACCTTTCTTTTTCTTGAGCCTTTTCTGCCGGTGGACAGAGGGAGGACAAAGCAGCGGGAGGGCTCTCCTCCGCTGCGGAGGGCCCCAAGGTGAAAGTGGCTGGCCAACAATTAGGCCGCCATATAAGGGCCGCTTCAAGGAA
>CAZGYL010001009.1:0-1562 GCA_964529985.1 uncultured Planctomycetia bacterium
AGTATCGCGACAAACGGGTGCTTCGGATTCTTAAGCGCACCGCCGATGATTTCAAGTTCGCGCTGGAGGAGAAACCCTGCGGCAGCCTTCCCTTTGAAATGCGGGACAACACCGGCCACGGAAGCATGGGCCCGATGGCAGGTTCCGAACGCGTCGTTTACGTAAAAGGTTCCATGCCGGGCCAACTGAGCCGCGAACTCGGGATCGTTCTTGGTCTCACCTTTGTGAAACCGGAGGTTCTCAAGCAGAACCACAGCTCCCGGACCGGCGGCCTCAACTGCCGATTCGGCTTCCGGGCCCACGCAGTCAGGTGCGAAGGTGACCTCGCTATTCAACAGTTCGCCGAGACGACCGGCTACAGGCCGCAGAGAGAACTGCGGCTGAACGGTTCCCTTAGGCCTGCCCAAGTGGGACATGCACACCGGGACCGCACCTTCCTCCACGAGCCGCTTTATGGTGGGAAGAGCCGCCTTGATCCGCCTGTCGTCTGTAATCTCTCCGGTTTTCGGATCGAGCGGGACGTTGAAATCCACCCGCACCAACACCTTTTGGCCCGAGAGCTTCCCGGCGAAATCGTCCAGTGTTTTGACCGAGAGGTTTTCCGCGACCATAGCGTCACCCCGCCATCTTGATCATGAGATCGATGCAGCGGTTGGAGTAGCCCCACTCATTGTCGTACCACCCGAGAACCTTAACCAGCGTTCCCTCGATAACCGCGGTGCAAAGCGAATCGAAAATGCACGAAGCAGGGTTTCCGACGATGTCGGCCGAAACGATCGGCTCGTCGCAGTATTCCAGGATTCCCTTGAGGGAACCGGAAGCTGCGTCCTTAAACGCTGCATTGACTTCCTCAACGGTCGTGTTCTTTTTCACCACAGCAACAAGGTCGGTGATTGAACCGTCGGGCGTAGGCACGCGAAGCGCCATTCCGTCCAGTTTCCCGTTAAGCTCCGGAAGCACTACGCCCACAGCGCGTGCAGCTCCCGTTGTTGTGGGGATAATCGAAAGCGCCGCCGCTCGCGCCCTGCGCAGATCCTTGTGAATGAGGTCCAGAATGCGCTGGTCGTTTGTATACGCGTGCACCGTGGTCATAAAACCGTGCACGATCCCAAGCTTTTCATGCAGCACTTTCGCCATGGGCGCAAGGCAGTTTGTGGTGCACGATGCATTAGAGACAAGCACGTCGGAACTTGTAAGCTTGTCGTCGTTTACTCCCATGACGATGACCTTGATTTCTCCTTTGTCCTTCGGGGGTACCGTGAGGAGTACCTTTTGAGCGCCCGCCTGAATATGTTTCTTGCAATCCGCGGCGGTGCGGAAAACACCGGTCGACTCAACGGCGATTTGAGCTCCCAAGTCTTTCCACGGAAGTTGGGCCGGATCTTTGATGGCGCTTACCGGGATGCTCACGCCGTTCACCACTATAGCTTTGTCGGCGGCCTGAACCGTGCCGGGGAACTTCCCGTGAGTCGAGTCATACTTAAGGAGGTGCGCCAGGGTGGCTGCGTCCGCCAGATCGTTGATTCCGACCACCTCAAAATTGCCGTTCGCAAGTGCGGCAC
>CAZGYL010001010.1:0-1552 GCA_964529985.1 uncultured Planctomycetia bacterium
TACGCAGGGTGTATATACCAAAGCCGAACGGCGGCGAGCGACCATTAGGTATACCGACGGTGGTTCCATAATGCACCTCATTCAAACTGCTTTAGGAATGCCCCGACTCACCGATCCTGCCGGCCTCGGGGGCTGATTCTGCGCGAATTGCGCACCCATGCTCTTAGCACCTTCTCTTTCTTGGCGGTCAGCTTGATCCAGTAGCGCGACCCGTTGTTCTTCCTGCGGCCTCGGAGAACGCCTCTCTCAAGCCAGTAATACACCACTGTGCGATTGACTCCAAGCTTCTCTGCCACCTGGGCTACGGTAATCTCTCCGGGCCGTTGGAATCTCTGAGCCTCGATCCCGTAGCGATAGCGGATCCACCTGATCATCTTGGCTGTAAATGGCTTGCCCTTGGCACTGAGTTTCCCTCTGCTGTTAAGGATTTGAGCTATCTGAGCGTCGGAATTCTCCCGAGCCAAAGATCTCACCTGTTGTACGAAGCTTGGGGGATAGCGAACGCGATCTTGTATTTTGCGCGGCAGCTTCACGGTGAGGGTTTCTAAGCAACCGCCTTGCCACCTTATTCCCAGAAGCAGCTTTCGGCCCTCTCTTACAACTGTGATATCTTTAATGAGAAGCCGTATTATGCGTTTCCTGTCCTTTGGGCTTGTAGTTGGGGAGTTCCATAACTTAGGGAAGTCCCTGGCGAGGGCAAGTACCTTCTGCTTATCTTGTTCCGTTACAAGAGGAATCTCTGTGCTTCGGAACCGGGAGAATTCCTCTTTCAGCTCTTCGAGGCGCTGGAGAGCCTCGTTCCACCTTTTCTCCAGGGTTGCGGCTACAAGCCGATTTGAAGGGTCAACCTCTTCGTAGCGTCTCTGGGCGAGCTGGGCTTCGTATTCGGCTCTTTGTATACGCTTCTGCCACTGGGCGTAAACCGCTTGGCGGCGCTTCTCAAGTTCACTTACCGCCTTTGTAGCAAGCCTAAGCTCAAAGGGCTTCATAACTTCAAGAATGCGCTCTGTGATGGCTTGGTCCACCAAGTCGCAGCGTACAGATAGGCAGCTTTTGCTTTCAAGCCCGTCTCTGTGTTTCCAGTTACATTGGTAGACCGGATAGATTCCCCCGTTACCCCGATACCTCAGTGTAAGTTTCCTCCCGCAGCGCCCGCATATACAAAGTCCTTGAAGCAGAGCCAAGCCTTCCCTTGCCGGACCGCTCAATACTCGCGCCACGTCGTTTGTCCGGTTCTGTTGCAGTTTCTCTTGGTTTTTCAAGAACTCCTCCCAGGTTATGTAGCCCGGGTGGTGCTGAGGTATTGTAACCTTCCAGAGATCCGGTTCAACCGTTAGGGTCCGCGATTTCACCGAACCTTTTTCCGTTATACTCTTTACGGACTTGCGCCTGCCGTAGACGTATACACCTGCGTAGGCGGGGTTTTTAAGAACGCTCAGCACCCTCCCATGGGTGAGGTGAGTCCAGATGAGCTTACCTGCCCACACTCCTCCGTAGGCCCGCCTGGGGAATTGGAGGCCCCTTTGGGAAAACCTCCGCACCACGCCGTAAG
>CAZGYL010001011.1:0-1548 GCA_964529985.1 uncultured Planctomycetia bacterium
CGGGCATTCAGAGCAGTATGGAGATTACGCTTAAGGGTTTCCCTCAACTCCCCCAGCCCTACAAGCACGATCGAAAGGAACGGCTTTGAGTCCATTCGAAAATTCAGAAGCACAGGCAGGTGCGATAGGATCTGACTGCTCAGCATGTGGGCTTCGTCAAAAAACAACACCGGTCTGAGCTTCTGATCCGAGGCAAGCTCCTCGATATGGCTTGATACCATGCGAAACAGCGAGGCGGCTGAGCTCTTGGGCTCAAGCCCCAGAGCTATACTTATCTGCCTGTAGAATTCCCACCTGTTGACAGCGGAGTTGTGGAGATATTCGATTCGGTAAGGCTGGCCTTCCAAATCCTTTTCCACCGCCCGAAGCACAAAAGTCTTCCCCGTGCCCGGATCACCGGTAAGCACAGCCGAAGCCCGACCTTTAAGTGCCGAGCGCAGGCGCATTCTGGCATCCTCAAGCTGGGGCGGCCAGTAAAAATCTTCAACCGCCAGGTCCTTCTCAAAGGGGTGTCGTTTAAGGCCGAATCGGCTCAAAATCTGCCTACTCATTTTTTTCACCTTTCTCTTTCGGTCGTTTGCGTCCAAGAGCACGATCAAGCAGAAGTTCAGCGATATTCAGCCCTCCCGTACAGTTGGGAGGAGGATCCTCGGGCGGCGCTTTGCGCAGACGGGAGGCATTTCCCTCAGGGTCAACCGGTTTGATGGGCACAAGACGCCCCGAGTCCTCAACCCAGACCCTGTCCGCTTTAAGCAGGCTCCACAGCACGCTTACCTTCTTTCCGCGCAGGTGGACCGGCACTTCATAGATCGTTCCCCGGAAACTAAGCGTTGAATCGTTAAGGACCCTACGTGTTGTCCTTCCAACAAAGAGTTCCTCAAGCTTTGCGTAGTCTTCAACCCACCGGACCCTGTCGGCCTCTTCGGCCCAAACCTCTGCTGGGGTCCGGCCCCCAAGTGCACAATGAGGCCTTTGGTTGTACTGCTCTTGCGCCCAGGTGACCAGACGCAGGTTGAGGTCATCGACCGTAAGCACCTTTGTGGGGTCCAAATGCCTCAGAAGACTCTGGCGAAGGGTCCTCCAGAAGCGCTCGATCGCCCCTTTCCCGGGGCCGTCACGGGGCCTTGTGTACTTAAGCTGTACCTTCAATCGCGCACAGAGTACCTGCAGATCGTGTCCCCTGAAGCTTCCGTGATTGTCAAGAAGGAGACCCATTGGCATTCCCCGCCGGCACATAGCCTCATAGAAGACCCGAAGGAAAGCCTCCTGGGTTTCGGCGAAACCCGCCCAGAGCCTTACCGCAAGCCGGCTTCGGTCATCTAAAAGACCGAAGATGATGGTCTTTCGTTTCTTGGAGCTTTTGGGATCAAGAAGCTTTGGACCGTGGAGTGCATCCCCCTGCCAAAGGTCGTTGCAGTGGGAAGCTACCCAGCGATATCGAGCAGGCCTCAGAAGCTCAAGCCTGGGCCCACTTAGACCTGCTTTGCGGAGAATCCGGCTGACCGTTGAGAGGCTTACTTGGCAAGGGGCAAGCAGCCCTTTAAGCTC
>CAZGYL010001012.1:0-1526 GCA_964529985.1 uncultured Planctomycetia bacterium
TCGAGGATTACGGAACCGATATCCACTTGGAGGCGCGGGCGAGCGTGGTGGGGGAGGTCACCGGTGACGGGATCCCTGATGTAATCTGCAGCACCCCGACCGGTTTTGCCGTTGCAGCAGGAAAAGCCGATGGAACCTTTGAGCTTCTCGGACTCACCAATGCAGGCCGAGATGAAAAGCTCCTCGCAGCATGCGATATTGACGGCGACGGCTTCACGGATGTGCTTACGGCAGCCGGTAGCTCCGGGCCTGTTGAGTTGGTCGTGTGGTTCGGCCAGGGCGGAAAAATGTTCAAGCGGCACAAAGCGGGATCCGTGGAGGCGACGGATCTTAAATGCCACCTTGTGGACCTTGACGGAGACGGCCTCCACGACCTGGTAGGTTGGGGTTCGAATCGGGGGTGTTTTTTCGGTAGAGCGACCGAGCCTGGCACGTTTCCGCAGATCAGTGACCTTTTTGAGGACAATATCGTTTCAACCGCAATACTGGGATTCTCAGATGTGGACGGCGTCCCAGGCAAAGAGGTTGCGGTACTCGTTACGAGAATCTCAGAGAAGGAGCTCAAAGTAGCAGGCCTCCGCGGGGAAAACGCGGTTGTCTTGGGCAGGCGCGTTGTAACAAAGGACCTTCAAGATGTTTTCATGGGTGACGGGGCGTTCTTTGATGTGGACGGAGACGGACGCGGGGATGTGCTCTTGACCGTCCGCGGCAGACCCGGGCCCTCTGAAGCTTTTGTGTACCGGTGGGCTCCTGAGAGCGGACTTCTTCCGGTTGAAAAGCTTTCCGTGCTTTCGGAGGGTGTATGGCCCGGGGGCGGGATCTTTCCCATGGATCTGAATAAGGACGGCCGCCCTGAAACACTTCTTACCTACCGTGGCCGTTATTCCTGGGCTGTGAGCACTTTGGATTGGGAAGGACGCAGTATTTGGGTGAGACAAGCCTTCCTGCAGGGCTACGGGGCTCCGCCTCGACCTTCCCCTACAGGAGAGTGGTCGACTGATATCAATGGAGACGGGCTCGAGGATCTGCTCTTTGCGGGCGGCCGTTCGGTTGTTTACTTCGGCACGCTGGGAGGCTTTGCTTTCCGAACGCAGCACCTTCTCCAGGAGCTTGATACGGAGTGCGTCGGCCTGAAGGAGGGATACAAGCAGGCGGTTGTGCTGCTCAACGGGCCGGTTAGGATCGGGTTTGCAAACCTGACCGACGATAGAGTAGAAGGGCCACGGGTTTTTACAAAGATCGCTAATATTCAGGACGATTTTGACGGATCGCATTCCGGATTCCAGGTGGGGGATTTTAACGGAGACGGGCTTCTGGACGCGGTTCTTTTGGCCAGCGAAGGGGTTGTCGTTGCGCTCCAGCAGCAGGACGGCAGTGCAAAACTGATCGATAAGACCTATCTGCCCCAGTTCTCTTTCTCGTGTGGCCTCAGGGTGCTTGATCTGGAAGCGGACGGCAAGGAGGAAATTCTGTTAGTCCGCGACATGGAAGGCGCTACGGCAAAGATTTTCAGGCTTAACGCTGAG
>CAZGYL010001013.1:0-1525 GCA_964529985.1 uncultured Planctomycetia bacterium
AGGGGAAATCGGCCGGGCATGGGTGCAGCCGCGATCAGACGGAGGCGGCGTGTACCTGCAGCTTCCTGCAGGGCGCTCGCTTATCGTGAAAACTTCAAGTAAGCCATTCGACGGACTTGCGCCGTGGCCTTATTTCAGAGAAGGAAGCAAGGCGGTGGAGCTCAGAGGACCTTGGAAGGTGCGCTTTATCTGCGGCGGCCCCGTACTTCCTGAAGCACGCACGATAACGAAGCTCAAAAGCTGGACCGAGTGGGCGGGTCCCGAAGGCAAGCGTTTTGCAGGGACGGCGCGCTACAGCATACGCTTTACTCTCCCGGAGGAAAGGGTCCCGGCTTGGCGGCTTGACCTCGGCCGTGTGGCTGAAAGCGCCAGAGTTTTTGTAAACGGCCGCCTTGTGGCCGGGCTCTTCTCCCCTCCTTTCAAGTGCACCCTGAAAGCGGCTGAGCTTAAGAAAGGGGATAATCTGCTTGAGATCGAGGTTACAAACCTCAGCTCAAACCGGATTCGGGACCTGGACCTCCGCGGGGTCAAATGGAAGGTGTTCCACGATATAAACTTTGTGGACATCCGCTACCGGCCCTTTGACGCCTCTGGCAGGCCGATTCTACCTTCCGGCCTTCTGGGACCTGTGGTGCTCAAAGCGCTTCAGGCCGCGAGCTCCAATTGAGCGGATTCGCCGAAAAGCTTAACACCAGCTCATTTGCGCGCCCGCCGCCGTCGTTGTATAGTGCTCTAGGTGTAGTTCCGGGAACATGGCCGTAGCAGGTGTCCCGGGGTGGGGGAAGGGTTTGCGCTTTCACTGAAAAGCGAATGCATGACGATCTGCGTTTCGGGTAAGCTTCGAGCTCATCTTGCCGATCTGGTCGATCAGTACCGCTTCAGAGCCGAGTACAGTGGGGCGGTAGGCTGTTTTCACCACGCCTGCATGCTCTTGGGAGCAAGCCTCGAAGCCGCTTTGGCGGCTGAGCTCGCGCAGGCCGGCGTAACCATTGACAGCTGCGCCACCTTCCCCGAGGTCTTGCGTGAGGCGCAGCTGGCCGGGTTGCTTCCTGAAAAGCGGGATCCTTATGAAGCTCTTGAGCCTGCCGCACTTGCTCTCCCTCCTGCCGGGATCGTTCTTGAGGGACCGAGCTGGATAGCGAAAATCTCCCCTTCGGAAGAAGCCTGCCGTGCCCTCACGCAGCCTCCCCAGCAAGCGCTGCAGAACTGCCGCGGATACGTGGCTGCGGTTTTATCCCACCTTCTTACGCTTATAGCAAGGCGCGGAAAAGGCACTTCCGACTTTCCGACCGACCGCTTGGGCGCCGTACTCATCCGTTACCTGGAAGAGCTGTGCCGTAACGAAGAGGAGCTCGTCTGCTGAAGGCGGCTTACCCCTCGTTCCTCTCCCCTTTCCGCCGTGCACAGCCGGTGGTATAGTCGCTTTGCTTGAACCTCATTGATTGTTCCGACTTTTCCGCACCGCTTCTTTATGTGGACTTTCGCACCTTTTTTGAGGGAGCTTCGGCTGGTGACTGGGAGCCGA
>CAZGYL010001014.1:0-1505 GCA_964529985.1 uncultured Planctomycetia bacterium
AGCGGCTTTGCAAGCGTTACGGCTTCAGCCGCATTGATACGCCTGTGCTTGAATATACCGTTGTTTTCTCAAAAGGCGTCGGCCAAGGTACCGACATCGTTGATAAGGAAATGTACTACTTTGAAGACAAAGGGGGCGACTGGCTTGCTTTGCGTCCCGAGTTTACAGCCGGGGTCGTACGGGCTTACCTTCAAAACGGGATGCGTTCCAGGCCCCAACCCGTCAAACTTTACAGCATCGGTCCGCTCTTCCGCCGCGACCGGCCCGGTGCAGGCCGCTACAGGCAGTTTCACCAGGTGAACGCCGAGATCATCGGCACCGACGATCCCGCAGCCGATGCCGAACTTGTGGAAATGGCCGTTGCTTACGCTTCGGAAATCGGGATCTCTTCTGTTACGGTTCAGATCAACAGTACCGGGTGCACAGATTGTAAGCCCCCTTACATTGAGAAACTTGCGGCATTCCTTTCGGAAAGACTCGACCGGCTCGGGGAAATCGATCGCGAAAGAGCACAACGCAACCCCCTGCGCGTGCTTGATTCAAAGGACGAGAAGACGAAGGCCGCGCTGAGCGAAGGCGTGCCGCTTCTTCCGGATCACCTCTGTGAGTCCTGCCGAACGCATTACCAGGAAGTTATGGAGCTCCTTGCGCCTCTGGATCTTCCTCTGAAACAGGAGCCCACCCTTGTGCGCGGTCTGGATTACTACACCCGGACCGTTTTCGAGATAACAAGCAACAGGGCTCCCGAGGTGGGCGCCGTACTGGGCGGCGGGCGCTATGACGGGCTTGCTGAGATTCTGGACGGACCACCGACACCGGCGGCCGGCTTTGCAGGCGGCATGGAGCGAATGATCCTGGCTCTCAAGGCCGAAGGGAAGGAACCGCCGCCTGAAGGCCGCGTCGATGTCTTTGTCGCTTACGTGGGGGAAGGCACCAAGCAGGCGGCTTTCCGCCTGGCGCGGGAGTTCAGGCGGAAGGGGTTTGCAACCGTTTTAGGCCTCGGGGGCAGGAGTTTGAAATCACAACTCAAATCTGCAGATCGCACGGGCGCGCCTCTGGCCGTTATTGTGGGCGCAGGAGAACTCACGCAAGGCAAAGTGCAGCTCAGAAGCATGAGCCGAAGCTCCCAGGAGCTCGTTCCGATCGATGAGATCACAGAGATTCTGAGCCGGAGATTGCGCGAAGGTAAACCATGAGGAGAAAGGCTTCACTTTTTCTCCTCATTGTCCTTCTCTTGCAAGGAAGTTCCGAGCCGGCGCTTGGAGCCGAAGCCCGGAGTTCGGATCTTTTCTCCGAGGCGCTTTACCTTCTTGCCTGCATGCCCCTTCGAGGAAGCACAGAGGGCTTCCTTCGGTTTGTAAAGGGCTGCGGCTTCGACGGACTTGTGCTCCGGGCAAGCGAGCTTCAGACAGCCCGTAGTGCACTTCGGTCGGGGCTTAAAGCAGTCGTTCTAAGTGAGGATTTCACTCCCTGCAAGAAATGCAAGCTCCTATGGCGCGAACGCG
>CAZGYL010001015.1:0-1505 GCA_964529985.1 uncultured Planctomycetia bacterium
CGGGTGCAAGAACGCGCCTTTCCGGAATCTTTGCAAGCTTACTGATTCCCTTGATCGTGCTCGGCTTGCGACCCTTATATACCTCCATACCGGAGGCCGCGCTTGCAGGCGTCATTATTGTGGCCGCCTTCCGTATGATCGACTGGGAACATATTCGGATCTCATTCCTTTCCACGCCGGGCAGTACGGCGGTTCTTCTTACCACCTTCCTTGCTACGCTGATTCTGCGGGTGCAATTCGGCATATACGCAGGAGTTCTGCTTTCGCTTGCAATATTCATTCGCCTAACAAGCCAAGTCAATGTGACGAGGTGGGTTCCGGCCGAGGAAGGGGACTTCCGCGAGCTGGACCTGCACCGCCCGTTTCCGCCTCACGAGGCCTCTGTCATCAATGTTGAGGGAGATCTTTTCTTCGGAGCGGTCGAGGATTTTGAAGATAAGCTGTCGTTTGTTGCGCAGAATGCCGAAGGAGTGGTAGTCCTGCGGCTTCGTAGAGTCAGAGCCATGGGAAGCACGGCCGCCGATGCAATAATGCGCTTCCACGGAGAGCTGCGTTCCAAGAGAGTCACTCTGCTTGTCTGCGGTCTGGAAAAAGAACTTTACGAGATCTTCCGCCGGTCGGGGCTCAAAGACGTGATCGGGGAGGACAACCTTTTCCGCGCGGAAGACCTGCTTCTTGACTCAACGCGCCGGGCGTTGCGCAAAGCTCGCGAAATCTTGAGGTCACTGCACGCGGAGCAGAATAAAGGGGATCCCACACCCGGCACGGCTCCGCCCCCGGAAACATGAATTCCTAATCACAGGCGGGTCGATAACCTTTTGCAACTGAAGGACTTCAGGAAAACTCAATCACACACCGTGACACGGGCGCTTCAAGGCATGTCCGCAATCCCGTAGAATTGCGTTGCTATGCGAAAAGCCGTTTCGTACAGACCGATCGGCCTGCTACGGCCGGCTGTAATGTCGGCGGCGCACCGCCGAGAGCCCTTCACCCGCCCATGCTGTCGACGTCCCGTGCATTTTGGTTCCGGACTTCGTCCATACCGGCGTATACACCGGGAGTACGCAACGTGGAAGATCGCCTCCGAGATTTCCTCAAACGCGAATTCGGTGACCAGATAAAGGGGGTTCCCCTTCACCTACTTGTGGGAGCCTGCTACCGGGAGCTTCTAAGGCGGGCCGACATGGGACATTACGGCGACACTTCGGTCCACGCTTATCGAGAACGATTGTTCCAGATCGCGCGGGAGGTCGTCCGCCGTCTTGAGGGCGGCTCCGGTATGGATGGCAAGCTCCCGGAAAGGCCGGGAGGCAGCTGACGGACCACACGCAGCCCGCTTTGGAAGCCTGGCCCCTATTTACTTCCACCGCCCGGATTGCTTATTCTGGCATGGAACGCCCCATCAGGGCCCGGGCGGTGGGGTTCAGGGCGAGCTCAGGGGGGCTTTTCCTTGAAACGGGCTGTGTGTATAATAGCGACAGGCTTCGGTTTTCCTGCAGTGGGTC
>CAZGYL010001016.1:0-1503 GCA_964529985.1 uncultured Planctomycetia bacterium
GCAGCAAAGTGCACAGGGTCACCGCAGATAGGTCGCCAGGCGCTGGAAGAGCTGATCGAAAGGGTTATCCGGGAAGGCCCTCCTTCCGATCTAAAGCCCCACCGCAGAAAGGTCTTCCTGCCCGGTTTGTTGATACTCTGGAATCTGCTCCAGCATTTCGGCGCTGCGGAATTCACCTACGGGAAAGCATCCGTTAAAGGCGGTATGGCAGGCAGACTCGTCAGACTGCTTTCGAAACACCCCCGCGAGGATCTCCACGCCACACTTCTTCTCTACACCCGCACCATGCGCCGCTGAAAAACCAGGGTATCGTATGGCACGCCGTCTTCCTGCTTTCGTTTATGTTTCTGGGGGGAGAAGAGCCGCCCTGTCCTGACGCAGCCGACCGGAACGACGATGGGAGAGTGAGCATCACCGATGCCGTTCAAATCCTGCGGGACCTCTTCGGCGGGCAGCCCGTTGAAGCCGTTTGTGAACCCGATCGGACCGAGGATCCGCTTAAGCCTTGCTCGTACCCTCCCTGGCTTTGCAAACAGTAAGGTCGCCGGGGGGTCGGTTCCGGGCGGTAAAACTCTATTTCCGCGCTTTTCGCAGGTGCTTGTCTGCGAAATCCAGATACTGCTGCCAGTCGAACAGCTTTACGTCATGCTTTCCCGAGCGGATATGGTACCCGATCGTTCCGTGGACCGGCTTGTCAACCGGCGGCATGCTCTCTGCAGGCAATCCGTCCGTTCCCAAAAGCCTGTACACAGGATCAGCCGCCTTGGCTGACAGAAATTCACCTCTGGGATCAGCCCAGCGATCCTGCTGCGCACTTGCAATGTAAACCGGCCTCGGTGCGATCAAAGCTATGAGCATATGTTGGTCCACCGGAAGCTCATTCTCCCTTTCGTTGAACTTCTTGAAGTTCGCGCAGAACCAGTGCGGGAAAGCGGTGTTTATCCTTGCAACGGTTTCACCGAAACGGCGCCGGCTAAGAGCAGCCCCGCCGCAGCCCGAGTTGTTGGAGATCACAATGGCGAAACGCTGGTCCTGCGCTCCCGCCCAAAGAGCCGTCTTTCCCAGCCTCGAATGCCCCATCACAATGACACGGTTGTCATCCACATCACGATCGATCTCCAGGTAATCCATTGCCCTGCTGAGTCCGAACGCCCATGCACCTATGGAACCCCACTGGTCCGGGTCCGGCCGTTTTTGGCCCTCGCGGTAAAAAAGAGGGTGGATTCCGTTCTGAAATCCGTCGTCATAATCCGGATCCACATCCCCGTAATACACGGTCGCAACACCGTAGCCCCGTTTGAGAATTATCGGCACGGGCCAGCGCGACCGGGCCTTGCCGCGGCCCGCTTCGGTCGCCCTGTTTTTCACGACCCCGGGCCCGCGGTTCCTCACCCAACTGCGCGGCAACCTGATTCCCGGATCAGGTTGAATCGTATGGTTCCCGCCGAAATTCATGCCGAGAAAAACAGGCACAGGCTTGGGGGCGCCGTTGGGAAGGTAAAG
>CAZGYL010001017.1:0-1501 GCA_964529985.1 uncultured Planctomycetia bacterium
GCCTGGGGAGCGAACTTCGAGCGCATCGTGCGCCGGAAACAGGAAGTCATCCGCTGGACCGCCATCTCCGCCGCTAAGCGGGTCACCGCGTTGGAAGACCTTGGTGAACTGAAAGGATTGAAAGGCCTGCGGCAGGGGCTGGGATTGCAACTGAAGCCTTACGGCCGTTCAACTTACCGGGAGTCCCCCCAAGAAAGAGAGTACGACGTGAACTTCAAGGGAGGATTCGATGTCACCTACCGCATAACCCCCCGGCTTACCGCACTTGTTACGGTTTACCCGGACTTTGCGGAAACAGACGTAGACAAGAGAACCGTTAATCTGACCCGATTCCCATTATTCTATCCGGAAAAGCGCGACTTCTTTCTACAGGACTCATCTCTTTTCAGCTTCGGGGGGTTGCCCTCTCACGCCACTCCTTACTTCTCCCGGCGCATAGGCCTGGGAAAAGACGGCAAGCCGATTGACATCTTCGGCGGTCTGAGACTTACGGGACGGGCGAACGGGACCAACATAGCCGTGCTCGACGTGCAGCAGGAAGGGCATGCAGGTATCGAAAGCAAGAACCTCGGAGTTGCAAGGATTTCACAACAAGTACTCGGTGAATCCAGCGTGGGAGGCATTTTCACTTACGGTGATCCCCAATCGAACGGGGATGCATGGCTCGGAGGACTTGATTTTAACTACCGCTACAGCAAACTTCCGGGCAACCGCTTGCTTACGGCCAACTTATTCGCCATGCTGAGCGACACGCAGAGGGTTGGCGGATCGGACGAAGCGCTCGGGTTTGACATTGACTATCCCAACGAACCTCTTGACGTCCACCTGTTCTTCCGGCACTGGGGAGAGCAATTCGAGCCTGCGTTGGGCTTCGTGCGGCGCGTAGGAATCCGGCAGTACATAGGATCGTTTCGTTACCTGTGGAGGATAAACACTGAGCTTATCCGCACGATTTCCTTGGGTGCAAGGCCCTACTTCACCACGGACACCGATGATCGTCTTATTGCGGAGGACCACGATGTACCCGTCCTCATTTTCACCACCCCTGCAGGCGACAAGCTGGAGCTTGAATATACTTTCTACCGAGATGTGCTGGAGGAGCCCTTTGAGATACATTCCGGGGTCGTGATTCCTCCTGGAGACTACGGGTACGGCCAGTTCAAACCTTTTATAGGCACCAGCGAGGCCCGCCCGATAAGTGCCGGTATAAAATTCCGCTGGGGCGATTTTTACAGCGGCACCCGAACCGACTACGAGCCTTACGTGCGCTGGAGGCCCTGCCGTTATCTCACCCTGCACGGCTCGTACGAATACAACGACATCAGACTGAGGGAGGGATCCTTTGAAGTCCACGTTTCAAGCGCCGGCTTGGATCTGGCCCTTTCTCCCGATCTTTCGTGGAATACCATAGCACAGTATGACAGTGTAAGCAGGGAAGTGGGAGTAAACAGCAGAATCCGCTGGACCTGGTCTCCGGGAAACCACATCTTCCTCGTGCTGA
>CAZGYL010001018.1:0-1500 GCA_964529985.1 uncultured Planctomycetia bacterium
CTCGACTTTCGCCATTTCATGCCGCCACCAGCCAGTCTACAAGGCAACCTGAGACTTTTTGGTCTAGGCGCTTTAGGGCCGGGTAAGCCAAAAGTCGGGCGTCCCACAATTCCCGACGAGCGGCATTGAGCATGTCAGCGAACGAGGGTTCTGTCTTTTGAGCGTACCAGGGAGCCAATCTGCGGGCTGTTTCAACGTCGCGTTTGACATCCCCGTAGCGTATGTACCAAGCTACGACAATGCCGTAGACACAGGAGATCAGCGGAGCGGTATGAAGGACGGCTTTTTTACCCCGTGTACCTTTAGGTTGGGGGCCGGCTTTCTTACGTCCTCGGCCCTTCTTTCTTCTCCACCAACCGTTCTGTGGCTCTCCGAGACCAAGTTCCTGCTTCATATCTCTGAAGGCGACTTCCAGAGACCATCTGCGTGCAAAAGTCTCCAGTATATGCCTCACAGGCAAGCGGGTATTGGTACAAAAGTACGCGCCATCCTTCATATATCCCTTGGGATCTCGCGTTACCACTACGCGGATAAGCTTGCCCGGTAGAACCCTATACCACATAGCTACTTGCTCTTTGACCAGTAGGGAAACCTCTCGCCCGTATATATGAACGACGACCTTCCTCCAAGGTACCGACTTGTCGGCAGCCAGCTGCTTTGGACTATGGAGGCGGCGCCCTTTCTTGCGGGGGCGTCCAGAGCCAGAATACGCAGGAGCGCTCTCGAACAAGGCAGCGTCGGGAACCATAGTCCCGATGAAGTCGGTATCCGGAGGCGCCCCACGCAGAAGGGTTCTACAGGCGTACTCGCGGTCTCCGAGGACCGTAAGCCCCAAGTGAGGCGGAAGCCAGCCTCGAAATATCTGTACCAGTTGCCGGGCCAACTCGGGGCGTTTGGTGTACTCAGAACCCTGGCAGTACTTCGGAGAACGGTAAAGCCTCCAGAGGACAGGCACAGAAAGGCCCCCGGACTTTTTCCAAGGAACGGGTACCCAAACGGCCAGGACCACCCAACTATGCCCGAAGGTCAGGGCCACGTGACGGCCTCGGGAACTCCCCCCGCCGGAGTAAGTGGAAAGGAGGGGATCATGGTGCATGCCCGCTCCCCAAAAGTGCGGCCCGGTCCTGCGAGAAAGGGTATCGTCTACTATGACAACCACGTTGTCGTACTTGCTGAGAAACGGCAACAGGAGCCCGAAAAGGGCCTTCCCCAGCCCGTCCGTAGTCCATACGGCGCGGGAGAAGAACCGGTAGAGGCTTGAAAAATGCTTTGCGGAGTAATAGCCCAGACTCCTTCGAATTACCCCGGCAATCGTGTGCCGGCCCGTGCACAGTATCCACCCGACCGTCATACATATAAAATTTTCGAAGCTTGGGGCGGTAAAAACCGGAAGAAAGCTGGAGAAAAGCTCGAGAAATGCCGATGATAGTGTACACATTTCCCTGCCTCCTGTTTGAAGGGTCTTTAACCCCTTCAATCGGATGGCAGGTTTTTTTTCTT